>JANOTU010000615.1:0-6925 GCA_031416515.1 Hyphomicrobiales bacterium | reverse complement strand
ACCGCATCCTGAAATGCCAGGACCTGGAGCAGTTTGATTTCGCCAAAGCTGATTTTTGTCTCATGTCGGCGGGCTCGGTTGTGGCCAAGGAATGGGCCCCCAAGATCGGCGCCACCGGCTGCATCGTCATCGATAATTCCTCGTGCTGGCGCTATGACGCGGAAGTGCCGCTGGTCGTGCCGGAAGTGAACGCCAATGTGTTGATTGAGTACATGGCCCGCCCAAAGCGCCGCAACATCATCGCCAATCCCAATTGCTCCACCGCCCAGCTTGTTGTGGTGCTGAAGCCCCTGCATGATGTGGCCAGGATCAAGCGCGTCGTAGTTTCCACCTATCAGTCCGTTTCAGGCGCCGGCAAGGAAGGCCTTGATGAGCTTTGGAACCAGACCAAGGGCATTTTTGTCACTGACTCGCCAACGCCGAAGAAGTTCACCAAGCAGATCGCCTTCAACGTGATCCCGCATATCGATGTCTTCATGGATTCGGGCGACACCAAGGAAGAGTGGAAGATGAATGTCGAGACCAAGAAAATTCTCGACCCCAAGATCAAGCTGGTGGCCACCTGCGTGCGCGTGCCAGTCTTCGTGGGCCACTCCGAATCCGTCAACATCGAATTTGAATCCCCGCTCTCGGCGGAGGAAGCCCGCGAAATCCTGCGCGAGGCCCCCGGCTGCATGGTCATCGACAAGCGCGAGGACGGCGGCTACGTGACGCCGGTTGAATGCGTCGGCGACTTCGCCACCTTCATTTCCCGCATCCGCGACGACGCAACAATCGAGAACGGCATCAACCTGTGGGTGGTCTCCGACAACTTGCGCAAAGGCGCGGCACTCAATACCGTGCAGATCGCCGAGTGCATCATTAACCGGGGCTTGATGAAAAAGGCGGCGTGATCGCCCGCGATGCTGAAGGTCCACGAAGTGATCTCCCTTTTGGAGGATGATGGCTGGTTTATGGTTGCGACACGCGGCAGTCACAGGCAATATAAGAACATGGTCAAGACGGGGCGGGTGACGGTCGCCGGCAAGTTCAGTGATGACGTTTCGCCTGGAACCCTGAACAGCATTCTGATACAGGCGGGATTGAAGGAGAAATGATGCGCTACGCCGTGGTGATCGAGAAAGCCAACGCAAACTACTCCGCCTATGTCCCCGATCTGCCGGGTTGCATAGCCACAGCGGAATCCGTCGAGAAAGTGGAGCATGAAATCCGCGAAGCCATCCGTTTCCACCTGGACGGACTGAAAGAGGACGGCCTTCCGGCACCCTTGCCAACGAGCATCGCCGAATACGTTGAGGCTTGACGCCTTGGCTCTCGCGGATTGATTTGTGATCAATCTCGTTCCAAAATTGGGAAAATTATGCATCTGGATACTGCCGACCAAAAGTCTGAAGATATGAAAATCATGCCAAGGCCTGCGCCCCGCGCCAATGATGCTGAATCGATTGGCAATGAGATTCTGGACAAGCTTAGCTACTCGATTGGCAAGGATCCGGTTGTGGCCAAGGATCATGATTGGCTGGCGGCCACCATTCTGGCGCTGCGCGACCGCATTATTGACCGGTGGATGGAGTCGACGCGCGCAGCCTACAAGGCTGATGCCAAGCGGGTTTATTATCTCTCCCTCGAATTCCTGATCGGGCGGCTGTTGCGCGATGCGCTGAGCAATCTGGAACTCAGCGGGGCGTTTCAGGCCGCGCTGGCCAAGCTAGGCGTCAAGCTTGATCTGGTTGAGGAACTGGAAGCCGATGCCGCCCTTGGCAATGGCGGGCTGGGGCGCTTGGCCGCGTGCTTCATGGAGAGCATGGCGAGCCTTGATATCCCGGCCTATGGCTACGGCATTCGCTATGACCATGGCCTGTTTCGCCAGAAGATTGTCGATGGCTGGCAGATGGAGCTTCCTGAAGACTGGCTGGAGAACGGCAACCCGTGGGAATTCCAGCGCCGCGAGGCGGCTTACGAGGTGGGCTTTGGCGGCACGGTGACCAATGACACCTCCGGGCGGCGGCACTGGCAACCGGCTGAGAAAATTCTCGCCATGGGCTGCGATACACCGATGGTGGGCTGGCGTGGCAGGCGTGTGAACACGCTGCGGCTGTGGACGGCGCGGGCCATTGATCCTATCCGCCTTGATGCTTTCAATAGCGGCGATTATGCGGGCGCACTTGGCGACAGCAACCGGGCGGAGATCATCACAAGGGTGCTTTACCCTTCCGACTCGACGCCTGCCGGCCAAGAACTGCGGTTGCGCCAGGAGTTCTTTTTCACCTCCGCCTCGCTTCAGGACATTATCCGCCGCCATATGCAGCACTTCAAGGACATCCGCTTGCTGGCGGGGAAAGTGGCGGTGCAGCTCAATGACACGCACCCGGCCATCGCTGTGGCGGAACTCATGCGCCTGCTGATGGACAACCATGGCCTTGACTGGGACGAGGCCTGGGACATCACCCGGGCGGTCACCGCCTATACCAATCACACGCTGCTGCCCGAAGCGCTGGAAAGCTGGCCGGTGCACTTGTTCGAGCACCTGCTGCCGCGCCATATGCAGATTGTCTACGGCATCAATGCCAAGCTGATTGTGGATGCGCAAAAACTGCCGCAATGCTCGGCTGAATTTCTGGCCTCGGTGTCGCTGATCGACGAGCATGGGGCGCGCCGCGTGCGCATGGGACAACTGGCGTTTGCCGGTTCGCACAGCATCAATGGCGTCTCGGCGCTGCATACATCCCTGATGAAAGAGAGCGTGTTCAAGAACCTTGATGCGCTTTATCCGGGACGGATCAACAACAAGACCAATGGTGTCACCCCGCGCCGCTGGCTGCTGGGCGTCAATCCCGGCCTCATGCACCTGCTGCGGGAATGTATCGGCGACAAGGTGCTCGATGATGCGAACGCACTGATCGAAGCGAAGCCCATGGCCATGGATGCCGGTTTCCGCGACCGCTTCGCCACGGTGAAACACGGCAACAAGGTAGCCCTGGCGAATTTGATCGCCCAGCGCATGGGGCTGCATGTCGATCCCGCCGCCATGTTCGACGTGCATGTGAAGCGCATTCATGAATACAAGCGCCAGCTTCTCAATATTCTGGAGACCATCGCCCTCTATCAGACAATCCGGGCGCACCCCGAGCGCAGCTGGGCGCCGCGCGTGAAGATTTTCGCGGGCAAGGCGGCGGCGAGCTATCATCAGGCCAAGCTTATCATCAAGCTGGTGAATGATGTGGCAGGGGTGGTCAACAATGACCCCGACATTCGGGGGCTTTTGAAAGTCGTCTTCATTCCCAACTATAATGTCAGCCTCGCCGAAGTGATTGTGCCTGCGGCTGATCTCTCCGAACAGATTTCTACGGCGGGCATGGAGGCATCAGGCACCGGCAACATGAAGTTTGCCCTCAATGGGGCGCTGACAATAGGAACACTCGACGGGGCCAATGTCGAAATCCTTGAGCATGTGGGGGCTGAGAACATCGCGATTTTCGGCATGACGGCGGCTGAAGTGGAGCAGCGCCGCCGCGACGGCTATGACCCCCGCGCCGTTATTGCAGCCACACCAGACCTGCAAGGGGTGCTTGACGCTTTGGCCTCGGGCGTGTTTTCGCGGAATGATCCCGCGCGCTACCAGCCCATTGTGGGGTCTCTCCTGGGCAGCGACTGGTTCATGGTGGCCGCCGATTTTGCGGCTTACGCCGCGGCCCAGCGCGACGTTGACGCCATCTGGCACAAAAAAGCGGACTGGACGGCAAGGACAATCCACAATACGGTGAGCATGGGCTGGTTCTCTTCGGATCGCACAATCCGAGACTATGCCCGTGAGATATGGAATGTTCCGACCGGTTGAGCGCTGAGGAATGATGATGACCAAAGCCCCATGGGAAACGAATCGCGCCGAGATTGAGGCCATTGTTTCGGGGCGGCATGGTGATCCTTTCAAGGTTCTAGGTTTGCACAAGGTGGGGGCGGACTGGGTGGCGCGGACTTTTGTTCCGGGCGCTGAGACACTGAAGGCTGCAACGCTCGACGGCAAATCCTTGGGCGAGCTCACACGCCGCCATGAGGCGGGATTTTTCGAGGGAAAAGTCAAGCTCCAGAACCGGCAGGCGCTGCGCTATGCGGCCACGCGCGGCGGCGATAACTGGGAATTTGTCGATCCCTATCTCCTTGGGCCGGTGCTGGGGCCGCTGGATGATTACTACCTCGCTGAGGGCTCTCACCTTCGCCTCTATGACCGGCTGGGGGCCCATGCCCTGCGCCATGAAGGGGTGGAGGGCGTTCACTTCGCGCTCTGGGCCCCCAATGCGGAGCGGGTGTCGGTGGTGGGTGATTTCAATGGCTGGGACGGCAGGCGTCATGTCATGCGCAAGCGCCTTGATATCGGCGTGTGGGAAATTTTTGTGCCCGATGCTAAAGTGGGCAACGCTTACAAGTATGAGCTTCTGGGGCGAGACGGAAACCTGCTGCCCCTGAAAGCTGATCCCTTCGGCTTTGCCTCGGAGCTTCGCCCCAGAACGGCGTCGCGTGTGGCTGTCACCGACCAGTTCACATGGACGGATGCGGCCTATCTGGGGGCCCGCGCCGGGCTTGACCAGCGCCGCTCGCCCATCTCCACCTATGAGGTTCATCTCGGATCATGGAAGCGCAAGGATGGAAACGCTTTCTTGAGCTATGCTGATCTCGCTGAAGACCTGATCAGCTATGTGTCATGGATGGGCTTCACCCATATCGAGTTGATGCCGATCACCGAGCATCCTTTCGATCCCTCCTGGGGCTATCAGCCGACGGGGCTTTATGCGCCGACCGCGCGTTTTGGCGATCCGGAAGGCTTTGCGCATTTTGTCGATGCCGCGCACAAGGCCGGAATCGGCGTCATTCTCGACTGGGTGCCAGCGCATTTTCCAACCGATGAACATGGGCTGGCGCGCTTTGACGGGACCGCGCTTTATGAGCATGACGACCCGCGCCAGGGCTATCATCCCGACTGGAACACGGCCATATTCAATTTTGGCCGCCGCGAGGTCACAAGCTATCTTATCAACAACGCGCTGTTCTGGCTGGGCCGTTACCATCTCGATGGGCTTCGCGTCGATGCGGTGGCCTCCATGCTGTATCTCGACTATTCGCGCAAGGAAGGCGAGTGGATACCCAACAAACACGGCGGGCGCGAGAATCTTGAGGCCATCGCTTTTCTTCAGCGCATGAATCATGAGGCTTACGGCAACCATCCCGGCATTGTCACCATCGCCGAGGAATCAACCGCATTTCCAGGCGTGTCGCAGCCAACTCATATGGGCGGCCTGGGCTTTGGCTTCAAATGGAACATGGGCTTCATGCATGACACGCTGGAGTATTTGAAACGCGAACCCATCCACCGCAAGCATCACCACAATGAGATGACGTTTGGCCTGCTCTATGCCTTTACAGAAAATTTCGTGCTGCCGCTCAGCCATGACGAGGTGGTGCACGGCAAAGGCTCCCTACTTGCCAAGATGGCGGGCGATGACTGGCAGAAATTCGCAACGCTGCGCGCTTACTATGGCTTCATGTGGGGCTACCCCGGCAAGAAGCTGCTGTTCATGGGCCAGGAGTTGGCGCCTTGGGGCGAATGGAACCACGCCCAAAGCCTGGATTGGCATTTGACCGAGCATGCGCCGCACAAGGGTATGCAGAACCTCGTGCGCGATCTCAATATGGCATACCGCAAGCATCCGGCCCTCCATGCCCGCGATTGCGAAAGCGAGGGCTTTGAATGGCTGGTGGCGGATGACGCCGCAAATTCCATCTTCGCCTGGGCGCGTCATTCTGGAGATGGGCAATGCGTGGTCGTGGTCACCAACTTCACCCCGGTGCCGCGCGACAATTATACTGTGCCCCTCCCGCGCGCAGGATACTGGCGCGAAATGCTCAACAGCGATTCAGAAATTTATGGCGGCAGTGGCCAGGGCAATCTGGGCGGCGTGACAGCGGGTGCTACCAGCTCGCAGGGCAAGCCTGCCAGCGCGCAGATCACTGTGCCGCCGCTGGCAACGCTGTATTTTCTTCATGAAGGCTAACAGGGAGGCGTAAAAAAATGTCTGAAACGCGCAGATCCTCGCCGCTGGCGCGCGACGCCATGGCTTATGTGCTGGCGGGCGGACGCGGCAGCCGCTTGCAGGAGTTGACCGACAAGCGCGCCAAGCCCGCGGTGCCCTTTGGCGGCAAATCGCGCATCATTGATTTTGCGCTCTCCAACGCGCTCAATTCCGGCATCCGCCGCATGGGGGTTGCCACCCAGTACAAGGCCCACAGCCTCATTCGCCACATGCAGAATGGCTGGAACTTCTTTCGCTCCGAGCGCAATGAGAGCTTTGACATTCTCCCCGCTTCGCAGCGCGTGTCCGAAGATCAATGGTATGCGGGTACCGCTGATGCCATTTATCAAAACCTCGATATCGTCGAGAGTCACGGGGTTAAATACATGGTCGTGCTGGCGGGTGACCACATTTACAAGATGGACTATGAGCTGATGCTTCAGCAGCATGTTGACTCCGGCGCTGACGTGACCGTGGGCTGTCTTGAAGTGCCACGCCTGGAGGCGACCGGTTTTGGCGTGATGGCGGTGGACGCCGCTGACCGCATTATCAGTTTTCTGGAAAAGCCCAAAGACCCGCCGGGGATGCCCGACAAGCCCGATACGGCGCTCGCCTCCATGGGCATTTATGTGTTCGAGATGAAGCTTTTGGCCGAGCATTTGCGCCGGGACGCCGCCGACAAGACTTCCAGTCGCGATTTTGGCAAGGATATAATTCCGTATCTGGTGACCAATGGCAAGGCGGTGGCGCACCGCTTCACCCGCTCCTGTGTGCGTTCAGATCAGGAAGTCCAGGCCTATTGGCGCGATGTGGGAACGGTGGACGCCTATTGGGAGGCCAATATTGATTTAACCGATGTG
>JANOTU010000614.1:0-5234 GCA_031416515.1 Hyphomicrobiales bacterium | reverse complement strand
CGCGCCGGGACCCTCTGCGGCTGACAGCGACTGGGAAGCCGCGCCAATCAGCAGCCCTAATACAAGCGTTGCAACGGTAAGTCTCATGCTTCGCACCCTCTCTCTCGCCGCCGATCGCTGGGACCATAACAACTGAACACTGGCACCACAATAAGGCCATGAGCGGGCGAGAATGTGATGGGGCAGGTTCGGAATCGTCTGCAGGAGTGCAAAATGTCGGTGATTGATGATGCCAAGGCCAAGGTTCGCGGGAAGGGGCTGCGGCTGGCGCTGCCGGAAGGGGGCGATGAGCGCATTCGCGCTGCCGCGGCGATTTTGCGGGCTGAGAACCTGGCCGTTCCCATCGTCTTTGAGGAGACGGTGCCGGAAGCCGGAGCAGCGCATGTCGACCTGGTCATGGCGCGGCGCGAAAAAATGACGGCGGCGATGGCGCAGCGGCTTTTGCGCAAACCGCTTTACCGTGGCGGCGCGATGGTGGCGGCAGGCGAGGCTGCGGCCATGCTGGCGGGTGCCGCCAATCCCACCGCGCGGGTGATTGAAGCAGCGTTGATGACGATTGGTCTGGCACCCGGCATGGCGACGCCGTCCAGTTTCTTTCTCATGCAGTGGCCAGACAAATGCCTGATCTTTGCTGATTGCGCAGTCAATGTTCAACCCAGCGCAGCCCAGCTTGCGGATATTGCGCTGGCCTCGGCGGCGAGTGCTGCACGGTTCCTGCGTGACGAGCCGCGCGTGGCGCTGCTCTCGTTTTCGACCAAGGGCAGTGGCGATCATGCGGATGCCGGGAAAGTCGTGGAGGCGTTTAGCATCGCGCGGGCACGGGTACCCGATCTCAAGATCGACGGTGAATTGCAGGGTGATGCGGCGCTCTCGCCAGCGGTGGCCGCGCGTAAGTTGAAGGAGCCCGGCGAAGTGGCGGGCCGCGCCAATGTTCTGGTGTTTCCCGATCTGGATGCCGGAAATATCGCCTGCAAGCTCGCGCAGTATCTGGGCGGAGCACAAGCCATCGGCCCCATCCTGCAGGGCTTTGCCAAGCCGGTTTCGGATGTGTCACGCGGGGCCACGGTGGATGATATTGTGGCTACGGCTGTGGTGCTGCTGGCGATGTCGGCTTGAGCTCATGGTCGAGGGTGAGGCGCTCATCAAAAACAAAACAGGCGCCGCGCCACAGGCTTTGGTCTTGCGGCACAGATTCCAGATATTTGAGAATGCCGCCGTGAAGCTGAAACACCTGTTCGAACCCTTCGCTCAGCAAATAACTTGAAGCCTTCTCGCAGCGGATGCCGCCGGTGCAGAACAGGGCGATTTTCTGCTTCTTGTCCTTGAGGGCGCGCCGGGCGAAGGCGGGGAACTGGCCGAAGCTTCTTGTGCCGGGATCAACGGCGCCAGGGAAGGTGCCGGCAGCCACCTCAAAGGCGTTGCGGGTGTCGATCAGCAGCACATCCGGCTCCGCCAGCAGCGCGTTCCAATCCGCAGGCTCAACATAGGCCCCGGCGCGCGCCATGCTCACGCCGACCCCAAGTGTGACGATTTCCTTCTTGAGACGCACCTTCATTTTCTTGAACGGCAACTCAGGTGCAAAAGATGATTTTGATTCCATATCGCCCAATCCCGGCAGGGCGCGGATATGGGCCATGATGGCGGCAATGCCGAGCGGTGTCGCAGCGATGGTGCCATTGATGCCTTCAGGCGCCAGCAAGATTGTGCCGCGCGCATTGTGTGCCGCGCAGACAGCCCGCAGCGGCCCCCGAAGTGCATCATGGTTGGCAAGCGGCGTAAACTTGTAGAATGCGGATATTTCAACTTCGGGCATGTATTTCACTTTGTGAGGTAGCGGAATATCCTGTATAGTCAAGACGCGATAAATTTCAAAACAGGGAGACGACCTGAGATGTCCATGTTCAAGAACTCCATGCTTGCCGCCGCCGCTCTGCTCATAATGGCGGGGGCTGCCTCCGCCGCCGATATGATCGGCAATTGCCAATTGACAGGCGCCAAAGGTTCCATGGCCATCGCCAAGCCAGCCAAGGCTGCTCAATTGACCGTGCAGGTATCCTTGCCCGCCCCCATTTGGTGGAACGGCGACACGCCGGAAGCCATCAAGGACGGCTTTGAATATTGCCTTGCCGCTGAAATCGCCTGGCGCGCAGGGTATGACAGACTGGAGGTTGTGGGTGTCGGCTGGGATCCCCTCGTGGCGGGACAGACCACAGGTTATGACCTGACGCTCTCTCAGGTTTCCATCACTGAGGATCGCAAGAAGGTCGTTGACTTCTCTATTCCCTATTTCAGTTCCGACATTGGCATTCTCGCCCGCAGCGATGCGCCCGTCGATGAGGCGTCGATCAAGAAAGCCAAGCTTGGCGCGCAGCAGGGAACAACAGGTCTGTCGTTTGTAACCGACAAGCTTGGGGTCACGGATGTCCAGGTGTTCCAGGAACAGGGCGACATGTTCACAGCGCTCCGGGCCGGGCAGATTGATGTGGCGATCACCGATACATCAATCACACTGGCCGAAGAGGCTGCGGCTGGCGGCAAGGTGAAGGTTGTCGGTCAATACAAGACCGGCGAGACTTATGGCGCCATTTACGAAAAAGGTTCGGCCAACTCCGGCGCCATAGACCAGATCATGCAGTCCATCATTGATGATGGCACGATGGTCAAGCTTGGGGCCAAATATCTGGCGCCGGCCTGGGGCAAGGATCCCGCCACGATTCCTTACTTCAACCCCTGATTCTTGATGTTTCTTCCGGGTGTTCGCACCCGGAGGGTCGCCTATGGCAGTATCTGTTCCACAACGCAGCGACCGCTTGGCCTTTTGCGCCATGGTGTTTGCGATTGCATGTCTGGTTCTGAGCCTTGCCGCCGCACGCCTGGTGCGCGGCGCCCTGCAACATCTCGGGGTCTACTCAACCTATTGGGAGGTTTTATTTGTGCTGGTCATTGCCGCCTTTGCGGTGTTGCTGTGGCCGGCGCTGCGGGCGCTGAAGCTTTCTCGCCTGGCGCGCGCAGCGCTGGCGCGGGGTGATCTGGTGCAATCGCGCATTGATACGGCGGCGGCCACGGAGTCCGCCTGGCTGGCCTTTGGCTGGGGGGCCTTTGGCCTGTGCTTTCTTGCCTTCTTCTGTTTCATCCTCACCAATGAGGCCGCTGTCGGCAAGACGTTTTTCCTCCTCCCCCTGATGAGCGAGAAATGGTGGCTGGTGACCAAGGCGTTTTTCCTTACCAATATTTTCATCTTTGTGGCGGTGGAAATTCTGGTGCTGGTCTGGGGGCTGGTTGTGGCGCTGGCGCGCCTGTTGCCGGGGCCTGCTGGCCAGCCCATCCGCGCCCTCGCCATCATCTACTGCGATGTGTTTCGTGGGCTTCCTTCGATTGTCACCCTCTATCTGGTGGGCTTCGGCATTCCCATCTCGGGCCTGCCCGATCTGATCACGCCGCATATTGTCGGGCTTTTTGTCGATCTTTCCAACATGAGCCCGGCGGAACTGCGCACCGCCACGCGCATACCCGTCGTGTGGTGGTGCATCCTGGCGCTGACCCTCACCTACGGCGCTTATGTCGCTGAAGTGTACCGCTCCGGAATTGAAAGCATTCACTGGAGCCAGGTTTCCGCCGCGCGCTCTCTTGGCCTCTCCTATATGCAAACCATGCGCTATGTCATCGTGCCGCAGGCCGTGCGCCGGATCATGGCGCCTTTGCTCAATGATTTCATCGGCCTGCAGAAAGACACCGCGCTGGTGCAGGTGGTGGGCGTGGTGGATGCCTTCAACCAGTCGCGGATCATCGCCTCCAATGCCTTCAATTTGTCCGCCGTCACCATCGTGGCTATCCTCTTTGTGCTGATCACCATTCCGCAGGCGCGCTTTGTCGACAAGCTGATGGAACGCGACAATGCGCGGATGCGGGCAGGGGGCTGAAATGGCGTTTCTGGAAATGGTCAACGTGCAAAAGGAATTCGGCCCCATCAAGGTGCTGCGCGGGATCAACTTGAATGTCGATGAGCATCAGGTGGTGTGCCTGATTGGTCCTTCTGGCTGTGGCAAGTCCACGCTGCTGCGTTGCATCAACGGTCTGGAGAAAATTCAAGGAGGCGAAATCCGGTTGATGAACGACCGCGTCTCCGGCCCCGGCATTGATGTCAACCGCTTGCGCCAGAATGTCGGCATTGTGTTTCAGAGCTTCAATCTGTTTCCGCATATGAGTGTGATTGAGAATGTCACGCTCGCTCCCACCAAGGTTCTCAAAATCGATTCAGCCGAGGCGGAGGCCAAGGCCATGGCGCTGCTCAAACGCATCGGCCTGGAAGCCAAGGCGCGGGAATATCCCGACCGGCTCTCCGGCGGCCAGCAGCAGCGTGTGGCCATTGTGCGCGCCCTTGCCATGGAGCCCAAGGTGCTGCTGCTGGATGAGATCACCTCAGCGCTGGACCCCGAACTGGTGTCGGAAGTTCTCAACATCGTGCGCGACCTGGCAGGGCAGGGCATGACCATGCTGCTGGCCACTCACGAAATGGGCTTTGCCCGCGAAGTGGCTTCAAAGGTGGTTTTCCTCGACCGTGGCGTCGTCCACGAAGAAGGCCCGCCCGCCCAGATATTTGGCGACCCCCGCCACGAGCGCACCCGGGTTTTTCTCAAGCGCATCATCGAGGCGGGCAGGCTTTAGCCGCTTTTGGCCCTTACTTCCGCCACGGATTGATACCATATGACGTTTTTTGGATAAGGACGGAGTGATTCCATGAAGTTTCCAATCTTGACGGCAAGCTTGCTTGCGGTTGCCTTGTTTGCCACCCCTGCCTTGGCGCAGGACGGGCCCGTCCTGGAGCAATCCCAGCAGGATGAGTTGGCGGCATTGCTGGCCGATACCCGCTCCGCTTCGGCGCTGACCGATGAGGAACTCGGCCAGCGGCTGAAGTCGCTGCGCGGGTTTCGCAAGAATGAAGATTTGCCGCGCGATGTGAAAAAACAGCTTCGCGACATGGAGCGTGATATTCGCACTGAAATGGCCTCACGCCAGCAGGGCGGCGAGCAGCAGCAGGCGCAGATTGAAAATCCCGAGGCCCAAGTTGCGCCCGAGCAGCCAGCGACTGAAGCTCTTGAAGACAATCCTGAGCCTGAGAAGAAGAAACGGCGGCGGGACAAGAAGGCAGCCGAAGAGGCAGTTATTGAGCAGCCCCCCGTGGAGCAACCTGTTGTCGAGCAACCCGTTGTCGAGCAGCCAGTTGTCGAGCAGCC
>JANOTU010000613.1:0-1733 GCA_031416515.1 Hyphomicrobiales bacterium | reverse complement strand
GAATATGCCGAGGCTTGTGGCGTCGAGGTTTCTGGTTATTGCCTGAGGATGGATTGCAGAATCTCCTGAAGCCGCTGCACATGCGCCATGCCCAGCGCATCAACCGGGCGCGGGCGCAATAGGGCCACAGGGACGCTATTTTTCGCCGGCGTTGGATGGTGATTATCTCCGTGCGGCCTTGCGCTATGTCGAGCGCAATCGGTACGCGCCCGTATCGTGAAAAAGGCTGAGAATTATGCATGGTCAAGCGCCCGTGGCCATTGCGGACTCAGCAATGATCCGTTGCTGAAAGCCAAGGCGCCCTGGCGCAAGGACCTGGATGACATCACAAATTGGTCGAAGTGGCTGGCCGAACCGGACGAGGATCATGCGCTGCTCGTGTTGCGCCGCAACGCCATGATGGGGTTGCCCTGCGGCTCCGGGAAGTTCCTCGAGAAAATCGAGAAGCAAAGCGGTCGTGCCTTGCGCTACAAACCCAGAGGACGCCCAGGGAAAGTTGCGCGCCAGCGGCAGCAGGAAACCAACAAAGGGTAGCGTCCCCTTTTCTGCCCCTCCGCCTGCTGGCATCTTGAAATTCAAACCGTCGCGCCTCCTGGCCGTGATTGCCGATCGCCGCAGACAACCCCACCCCTTGCGAGTTCCGCCATATTACGTGCTGCGATGATCCGGTGCAATCGCTATGATTTGGCGGCAGGCCTTCGCTATGGGTCCAAGGATTGAGTGACGCATCACCCCAATCGAAAATTTTGCGGTGACGGGGGAACCTTTGGCTTAATCGGTGAGTTCTCTAGTCGAAAGGAAACCCGCGATGAACTCAGAAAACAAATGGAAGGCCAAGAACGGCAAGCGCTCGAAACTGATCGAGATATTCAAAACCTATCATGAACTTATCGCCACATTCGCGGCGGCTGAGCCCGCAAGACGTGGCTGGCACCATCGCTGATTCTCAGTCGATCATAGCGAACTGCGGGATCGGTTCGCGCGGCTTATTAATAAATAGGAGTAAACGATGAAAAAACTAAGTATAGCCTTGGTGGCCATCGGTGCCGCCGCCATGACCATCCCCTTGATGATCAGCACCGCCTCGGCGCATCCGCAAGGCGAGAGGTGCTACTATCAGCGGATCGACAACAACGGCGTGGTCCGCAGCGGGTCGGATTATTGCCACCACCTTCCTTCGCAGTACCGCAGTCGCCCGCGTTCAGGCTTCTCGCTGTACTTCGATTTGAATGATGGCTGGTACTTGGACCAGCGTCCGCGCGGCCATGCTTATGGCCGGGACTTGGTCTGCCTGGTGACCTTCTTCAAGCGGAGCCAGGTGGCGGGCGGGGCCGACGCCAATGTCCAACGCGCCCGGGTGCTGCCGCGCCGCGAGGCCGAGCGGCGGGACGGTCCCAATGACCGCAACCGCATCTTCGACTACGGCACCAACCGCCAGACCCGCGAGACCTGCCGCTATCTCAACAACATCAACAATTGATGACCCGCGATGCTTGGGGTCCAGCCATCATAGTTGGCCCCCGGGCCACTTCCCACCCCTTCATCCTGCTGGGTGGCCGATAACGGAGATCGAGACACCCCGCTTTTGTCCCCGACTTGGCGTCCTCCCCCTTGCTATCCCCGGCGCGCCCCGCTATGAAGCCCTCGTTACCTCAACCTCACACGCAGGGTTGGGCCGGTCGTGTGTTGCGACAAGCCCTCCGGTGCCGGATTTCCGGTCACAAAGCCCTGCG
>JANOTU010000612.1:0-6654 GCA_031416515.1 Hyphomicrobiales bacterium | reverse complement strand
AAATTGTCGAACCAGGTGATAATGCCCTGGAGCTTGACGCCGTTCACCAGAAATACGGTGAGCGGGATTTTTTGCTTGCGCACATGGTTGAGGAACGTGTCTTGCAGGTTCTGCGGTTTTTCTTGGGCCATTGCTCTTCTCTGATTTGAGGCTGGTTGCGCCAATTGGGAACATAACACAGATTTCACGAAAAGGAAAATTGGGCAACCCTAGTCGATCTCGTCCTCGCCGCGCAGCGTCAGTCCAAGGCCCTTGATCTTGCGGTGCAGGGCGGATCGCTCCATGCCGATGAAAGACGCAGTGCGCGAAATGTTGCCGCCGAAGCGGGTGAGTTGCGAGACCACATATTCGCGCTCAAAGGCATCTCGCGCCTCGCGCATTGGCAAAGTCAGCAGGCTCTCGATCCCGAAGGACTGGGCGCTGTCGACCGGCATGTTGAGCTCTGGCGGCAGGTTCGAGGCGTCAATGTCGGAGCCCGCCTCGCCGCCCGCAAGGATCATGGCGCGCTCGACATAATTCTTCAGTTCACGGACATTTCCCGTCCATTCGCGTGATTGCAGATGGACCATGACATCATCGGCAAAGCGCCGGAAGGGCTGGCCAGCCAAGACCGAATAGGCTTTGGTGAAATATGCGACGAGTTCGGGAATATCCTCGCGCCGCTCGGCCAAGCCGGGAATTTGCACCGGAACCACATTGAGCCTGAGATAGAGGTCTTCACGGAATTTGCCGTTTGCGATCAGGGGGAGCAGATCGCGGCTGGTCGACGAGATGATGCGCACATCCACCTTGACCCGTTTTGCCCCCCCTACCCGCAGGAATGTCTGCTCGACCACCACCCGCATGACCTTGCCTTGCGTCTCCAGCGGCATATCGGCAATCTCATCAATGTAGAGGGTGCCGCCATGAGCTTCCTCAAGCGCGCCGATGCGCCGGGGCGCGCCGCTCGCGGTGTCCTCGACCCCGAAAAGTTCTTCTTCCAGCCTCTCTGGCGCCATGGTGGCGGCACTGAGGGTGACAAACGGAGCCGTGGAGCGGCCAGAGAATCCATGCAGTGTCCGCGCCGCAAGCTCCTTGCCGGAGCCGGTGGGGCCGCCAATCAGAATGCGGCCATTGGCGGGTGCTATTTTTTTGAGCAGTTGCCGGAGATGACGCATGGCGTGGGACGAGCCCACAAGCTCCACCTCCGCGCCCGCCCTGCCCCGGAGTTCCTCGTTCTCGCGCTTGAGCCGCGAGGTCTCAAGGGCGCGGGCCACATCAAGCAGCAAGCGCTCGGTTTTAAATGGCTTCTCTATGTAATCATAAGCGCCGCGCTTGATGGCGGCGACGGCGGTTTCAATGTTGCCATGCCCGGAAATAATGATCACCGGCACGTCGGGATGTTTTTCCTTGATGAGAATCAGCAGATCAAGGCCATCAAGATTTGAGCCTTGCAGCCAGATATCCAGGATCACCAGGGACGGGCGGCGCGAGTCCACTTCATAGATCGTCGCATCGCTGTTGTGGGCGAGGCGGGTTTCATAACCCTCGTCCTGCAATATCCCCGAAATAAGTTCGCGGATGTCAGCTTCGTCGTCAACGATCAGAATATCGGCCGTCATGTCACCTGCCTGTCAAGTTTACGGGTGGTCTCCTGTGTTTCAAACAGAAGCGAGACGCGGGCTCCCAGGCCGCCCGCAAAATCCGCTGGGGCATCCTCGAACTTGAGGCTGCCACCGTGTTCTTCCATGATCCTTTTGACAATGGCAAGGCCAAGGCCTGTGCCCTTTTCGCGGGTTGTCATATAGGGTTCTGCGAGGCGGTGGCGGTTCTCCCTGGGCAGGCCCATGCCATTGTCAGTGACACGGATGAAGGGCTGGTTGTCTTGCAAGCCAGCCTCAACCAGCATGCGCCCGCGGGGTTCAGCGGTTGCATGCTGACGCCCTTCGATGGCTTCACGCGCATTCTTGACCAGATTGGTGACAGCCTGGGAAATCAGCCGGCGGTCGAACGGGAATTTGAATTCACCCGCGGAGACATCGAGTTCAATATCGATCTCTGATGATGTCACGCGCTGCAAGACAGTGGCCTCGCGCACGACATTGGCAAGCTGCTGGAGTTCGGGAACGGCTTTTGGCATTCTTGCAAACGACGAGAATTCATCAACCATGCGGCCAATGTCGCCCACCTGACGAATGATGGTGTCGGTGCATTGATCGAAGATCTGCTTGTCCTGCAGGATCTGGCTGCCATACTTTCGCTTGAGCCGCTCGGCCGAAAGCTGGATGGGGGTAAGCGGGTTCTTGATTTCATGGGCGATGCGGCGAGCGATATCGGCCCAGGCCGAATTTCTCTGGGCTGAGACCAACTCGGTGATGTCATCGAAGGTCAGCACATGGCCATGATTGCTGTCCTCGGACCCTTCCGTTGTGAACCGGGCGAAGAAGCTGCGGGCCACACCTTTTTGTTCAACATCGACCTGTCCTTCTGCAAAGCCCGAGGGCCGCGATTGCGCCAGCGCGAACAAACCCGCAAAGGCCGGAAGAACTTTTGTAACCGGTTGACCGACCATGTCTGCTTCACTCACTGAAAGAAAGGTGAGGGCTGAGCGGTTGACCAGCGAAATGTTGCCCGCCCGGTCAATGCCGACCACACCGGCGCTGACGCCCGCAAGCATGGCTTCGGTGAACCTGCGGCGCGCGTCAACCGCTTCATTGGCCGCCACCAGTTCGTCGCGCTGCGCCTTGATGTGGCCGGTCATCATATTGAAAGTGCGCGAGAGTGTTTGCAAATCGTCAGGCCCCTTCGCCTCCTCCACCTTGGTATCGAGATCGCCCTTTGAAACCCGGCGCGCGGCGTCGAGAAGCTGCACCACGGGCGCCACCAGCCGGTCAGCATACCACAGGCCGGTCCACATCGCCGCCAGCAGGAAGACAAATCCCACCACGCCGTACATCATGGCGAAGGTGAGCTGCACGCCGACGCGCTGCGCCATCAGCTTGTCGTACTCGATCTTGGACTCGCGGGCCTTTTGCAACTGATCAATGACCGAGGGGTTGATGACGCGGTAAACATAAAGATACTGATTGTCGAAATTCTGCAGCTTGATCACGGCGCGCACCACATTGCCGCCAAGGCCCGGCGGGATCACAATCAACTCGCCTGCTCCTGCTCCCTTCATGGCTTCGTCGGATGGCGCGCGAAACTCCACCTTTTCATTGGCTGTGACTTTCACATCAATGCGCTTTGCCGCGGGATCGAAAACAAATGTGCCGGCCAGGCCGCGAAGGGCCGCATGGCGCGCAACACGGCGCACGAAGCCCGCCCGGTCGCTGTCAAAGAGCGCCTTCTGTTGAGCAAGGTCTGCGGAAATCGCCGCGACATCGCCGCGGGTGGCTTCCGCGCTGTCGCGCAAATAGGCCTGGGCCACGTAGACTGCGGAATCAACAATGGCGCGGGTGCGCTGGGCGAACCATGCATCAAGTCCCCGGTTGAGGGTGACCGTTGCGAAGGCCGCCACCAGAATGGCGGGCACCACCGCGATCAGGCTGAACAGGAGGACGAGCTTGAGATGCAGGGCGGCCCCCGCCGTGCCGCGCCGCCACTCCCGGAACAGAAAGCCCACCTGGCCGAGAATCATCAGCGCCATGACCGACAGCAGCGCGCCATTGCCGATCAGCAGGAAGGTGGTGCTTTGCGGCGTGGGTTTGACGGGCGTGAGGCCGGTGAGAATCGAAAACGTGACCAGCCCGGTGATGACCCCAAGGACGACAAGGCCAAGCCCGGCCCAGCCGGTCAGGCGGCGCAGGCGGGCAGACAAGCGGTTTTCAGATTGGGCGGCCATCAATTCCTGTCGAACCAGCACTGATCCCCGAAATCAACAGGAATTGTGGCCAATTTCCGACGATAGCTCAGAGTCCCTTGATCACCCTTATATTTCTTTCACGAATTTTAACCCGCAGGGTGTTGCGGTTGATGCCGAGAAGGTCGGCGGCGCGGAGTTGGTTCCCGGCGGTCGCGGCCAGAGTGGCGCGGAGCAGCGGGGCTTCGATGTCGGCCAGAATGCGCTCGTAAAGCCCAGCGGGCGGCAGCGACTGGCCGAAGCTGGCGAAATAGCGGGTGAGATAGTTTTCGGTGAATTCCTGCAGGTCCATGCCGTCATGATCAATGGCTTGCGCTGCCGGCATCATGTTGCTGGTGGCCAATTCCCGCTCAATGGCCGCGGCTGAAATCGTATCCTCGATGTCAAGGGCCACCAGGCGGCGCAGCAGATTTTCCAGTTCGCGGACATTTCCGGGCCAGCGATAGTGCTGCAATCGTTCAATGGCCTCGCTGGTCAGCTCTTTGCGCGGCAAGCCCTCTTTGACGATCCGCCCCAGAAAATGCCGAACCAGATCGGCGATGTCCTCGCTGCGTTCGCGCAAGGGCGGCAAGCGCAGGGGCACGACATTGAGGCGAAAGAATAAATCCTCGCGGAACAGGCCCTGGGTGATCAGTTGCCGAAGGTCGCGGTGGGTGGCGGCAATGATGCGGACATTGGTTTTAATCGGCGCATTGCCGCCCACGGCTGTGTATTCGCCCTGTTGCAACATGCGCAGCAACCGGGTCTGCGCTTCCAGCGGCATATCGCCGATCTCATCGAGAAACAGGCTTCCGCCCTCGGCCTGCTCAAAGCGCCCCGCGCTGCGCGAGGTGGCCCCGGTGAACGCGCCCTTCTCATGGCCGAAGAGTTCTGACTCAATCAACTCGCGCGGGATCGCCGCCATGTTGACGGCGACAAACGGGCCTTTGCGGCGGCGGCCATAGTCATGGAGGGCGCGGGCCACAAGTTCCTTGCCGGTGCCCGATTCGCCGACAATCATCACGGTCAAATCAGTCTGGGTGAGGCGGGCAATGATGCGGTAGATTTCCTGCATGGCGGGCGAGCGGCCCACGAGGGGGAGATTTTCTGTCGCCACCGGCGCCGCAGGCGCTGGCCGCGCCGACTGTTCCAGCGCCCGGCCCACGGTTTGGATGAGTTGGTTGAGATCGAAGGGTTTTGGCAAATAATCAAAGGCACCCCGCTCTGCCGCAGTGATCGCCGTCATGATGGTGTTCTTGGCGCTCATGACGATGATCGGCAGATTGGGCCGGAGTTTCTTGATGCGGGGGATGACATCAAAGGCGTTCTCGTCGGGGAGGATGACATCCGTGACAATGGCATCGCCCTGCCCTTCTGAAACCCAGCGCCACAGCGCTGTCGCCGTCGCCGTCGAGCGCACGGTGTAGCCCGCACGGCTCAAGGCTTGCGTGAGCACCGTGCGAATGGCGCTGTCGTCATCGGCAATCAGAATTGTCTTGGCGCTCATGCAGTGGTGTCCTCTGGGGTTTGGCGCATCATTGGCAAGAGCACGCGGAAGGTGGTGCCCCGGCTTCTGCCGACGCATTCAACAATGCCGCCATGGTCGCGCACGATCTTGGCGACCAGCGCCAGGCCAAGGCCGCGCCCGCTTGGCTTGGTGGTGACGAAGGGATCAAAAATATTGAGGCGCAGTTCCTCTGGAACGCCAGGCCCGGTATCGTGCACGCAAACCTCGAACGGCACGGTGATGCGCTCGGCGCTGCCTGGCACCGTGAGGCGGATGCCGGGGCGGAAGGCGGTGGTGAGGGTGATCTCGCCCGCCTCATTGCCAATGGCTTCCTGCGCGTTCTTGGCGAGATTGAGGAAGACCTGAACCAGCTGGTCCTTGTTGCCAAGCACGGAAGGGAGCGAGGGATCATAGTCCTCGCGCACGGTGATGGCCGATGACATGCCAGCCAGGGTCAATTGCTTCACCCGCTCCAGCACCACATGGATGTTGACGGGTTTTGAGTCGAGCGGGCGCTCATCGGAGAAGACTTCCATCTGGTCGACGAGATCGCGGATGCGGTCAGTCTCTTCGCAGATCAGGCGGGTCAGCGCCCGGTCTTCGCCCATGAGGCCCGGCTCCAGCAATTGCGCGGCCCCGCGAATGCCGGAAAGCGGGTTCTTGATTTCATGGGCCAGCATCGAGGCCATGCCGGAGACTGAGCGCGCCGCACCCCGGGAGGTGAGCTGGCGGTCAATCTTGTGGGCCATCGAGCGTTCAAGAAGCATGATGATCACAAAGCGCGGGTCTTCGGACATCAGCGCGGTTTGCAAATCCACCAGCCGCTCGCCGCCCAGGCGCGGGGTGCCAACGCCGATGGCGTATTCATTGACCACGCCAGCGGTGGCGCGGGCCTGGGCCACGGCGTTGAACACCGGGCTGGAGAAGGGCACGAGATCGCTCAGCCTGTGGCGCAGCAGCGCGGCGGAGCCGGCCTGGAAGAAATTTTCCGCAGCGCTGTTGACCAGGCAAATGCGTTCGTCCTCAGCAACGATGATCAGGGGGTTGGGCAGCGCGTCAATGATGGCGCGGGGCAGCGGCGCATTCATGCGGCGTTGCGCATTTGGGCGGAGTCGTAAATTTCAGCGAGGCCGCGCGCGACTACAGCATTATCATCGTCACGCAGAAGAGTTATGCGCCAGGCCACTGCGGTTTCAGAACTCAAAATTCCGCGCTGCTCCAGCCTGGTGATGGTCCAGCCAATATGCTTGCGGGCGATGCGGTTGCCGTGGTGGGCCCCGTGATAGGCGATGATGGCGGCGTGATGCTCGCGCACGATGGCCCCCTC
>JANOTU010000611.1:0-2699 GCA_031416515.1 Hyphomicrobiales bacterium | reverse complement strand
CCCCCCGTGGAGCAACCCGTTGTCGAGCAGCCAGTTGTCGAGCAGCCAGTTGTCGAGCAGCCTGTTGTCGAGCAGCCCGTTGTCGAGCAGCCGCCTGTAGAACAGTCTATTGTCGAGCCGCCACCCGTACAGCAACCCGTTGTTGAACAACCAATTGTGGAAGCGCCTCCGGTGGTGGAGGTCCCGCTTGAGCAGGCGGCGCCGACGCCGAAGCTTGATGCGCCAGCCGCGGCAATTGAGAAGAAACAAGTTCAGGTTTTGGATGGCAATCAGGCGGACCCCGGCGTTGAAGCCAAGGCGAAAGCCTATCTCGGTGACGGCGTCGATGTCTCCGCCATGTCCGATGATGACCTTCGCGCCCGTCTTGATGCGGCGCGCGACCTGATGGAGGGCAATCAGTTGTCGCGCGAGACCGAGCGCGCCGTGCGCCGCAAGCTTAAAGAAGAGCGCAACGTTCTGCGTAACCGCGTGGCCGTCGCCGAAGCGAAGCAAGAGATGAAAAAAGCCGAAGCCGAGCAGCCCCAAGCCAGTGGCAAGGGCGGCAAGACTGATCAGCAGGCCCCGCAAATTGTCATCAACATCGAACAGCCGCCGCCGGCCAAGGTGGTGCTGCGCGACCAGCGGGCCGCTGATGATCTCGAAGACATCGAACTCCGCCGCCGCATTGATGTGCTGCGCGAGACGTCCATGCGCGAGGAGTTTGAACCGGAAGAGCGCATGAAGTGGCGCAAGACTGTGGAGCGCGACCGCCGTGTGCTGCGCGACCGCATGCTCACCGACCGGAGTCGGCGCGAAAATGAGCTTCAGCTTGAGTATAAAAAGGGCGCCATTGATATTGAACTGGGCATTGAATTCGAACCCAGCCGCCCGCCCCGCGACCACGCCTTTGCCGCCGAGATCGACGACGAGGAGCTGGAGGAGGTCCTGGTTGCTCCGCCGCGCCGCAAGCTGAAGCGCCGCTATTCGATTGAGGAAGTTGAGCAGTCCGAAGATCTGCGCGAAGCCGTGACCCACATCGAAATCGATACGGTGCGTTTTGGTTTTGGTGAAGCCTTTGTGCGCGAGGAAGAAATTGAAAACCTCGACCGTATCGCTGAAGTCATGGAGCGCATTCTCACAGCCCATCCCCGTGAGGTCTTCATGATTGAAGGCCACACCGATGCCGTAGGCTCCAACGCCGCCAACCTTGTCCTGTCGCGCAGCCGCGCCGTGGCGATCAAGAAGGCGCTGATGACCTATTACATCATCCCCTCCGCTAACCTCCGCACCGTGGGTTACGGCGAACGCTTCCTGAAAATCCCGACCTCTGAGCCCGAAGAGGAAAACCGCCGCGTCTCCATCGCCCGCGCCACCGCCCTTCTTGGCGAAGTGGAACAAAGCGAACTCGACGGGGAATAAGTCGTCCTGCCCTTGCAACCTAATTGGGCCGCCGGTATAGGGCGGCCCAACGCATTTCAATGACAGGATAAACCATGGCCACCGAACGCACCTTCTCGATCCTCAAGCCCGATGCCACCAAGCGCAATTTGACGGGCGCCATCAATGCCAAGATCGAGGCAGCAGGCCTTCGCATCATCGCCCAGAAGCGGGTGAAGTGGAAGCAGGCGGATGCCAGGAAATTCTATGCCGTCCACAAGGACCGCCCGTTCTACAAGGATCTGGTGAAGTTCATGACCTCCGGCCCCGTGGTCGTGCAAGTTCTCGAAGGCAACAACGCGGTGGCCAAATACCGTGAAATCATGGGGGCCACCAACCCCGCCAATGCCGAGAAGGGCACCATCCGCAAGGAATTCGCGGAGTCAATTGAGGCCAATTCGGTGCATGGTTCTGACTCGGCTGAAAACGCCAAGAAGGAAATCAAGATGGTGTTCAAGGCCGCTGAGATCGTCGGCTAAGGCAATGTGGGTCGCCCTCTATATCGTCTCCATTGTTGCGGTGAACTGGATGTTCACCGCGATAGCGCCGTGGAGCACGCCCTTGGGCGACCTTTATCTCGCCAATGTTGTGGTGGGTCTGGTTTTTGTGCTGCGCGATTACGCCCAGCGCGCCCTTGGCCACAGGGTTCTGCTGGCAACCCTCGCTGCCGGCCTGATCACCTATTTCATGGTTGATCCGGTGATCGCACTCGCCAGTGTCACCGCATTCGTCATTTCCGAGATGGCCGACTGGAGCATTTTTTCTTTCCTCAAGCGTCCGCTCTACGAGCGCATTCTCGTCTCCAGCTTGATTGCCGTGCCTTTGGATACGCTGACCTTCCAGTATCTCGCAGGCTATTTAAGCCCCGCCGCCTTCACCACCGAGGTGGCCAGCAAGGTTCTGGGCGTGGCGCTGGTCTGGTATCTCCTGCGCCTGCGCGACCACAGGCTGGCCATTCCGGCGGTATGAGCGCCAGCGCCGGTTTTCGGCAGTTCCTCACCGAGCAAATGGCGGGCTTCGGCCCTGTCGCCATCAAGCCCATGTTCGGTGGCGCAGGCGTGTTTCGCGACGGCCTGATGTTCGCGCTCGTGGTGGATGACGCACTCTATCTCAAGGCCGACAGCGAAACCGCCAAAGCCTTTGAAGCCGAAGGCCTCGCCCCCTTCACTTACGCCACCAAGAACGGCCGGCGCACCCTCACCTCCTACCGCCGCGCCCCCGAACGCTGCCTCGACGATTCTGATGAGATGGCAGACTGGTGCCGCAAGGCGTATGGGGTGGCG
>JANOTU010000610.1:0-4831 GCA_031416515.1 Hyphomicrobiales bacterium | reverse complement strand
TGAGGTTTCGCCGCCATTTGATCCCGCCGGCAACACCGCACTGATCGGTGCCAATTTCCTTTTTGAGATGCTGTGCGTGCTGCCGGGTGTGCAGTATGGCTGATGCCTGCCACAACCGCCGGTTCCCGCCGGTGATATCATGACCTTGTTGGGTGTGCCAGAGTATTTGCGTGGCCGTTCCCGCTGCTGATCGCTTTCACACAATTGGCGCTATCTCGCGTTTCCTATCGGAACGGGATGAAATCCAACACTTGGTACCCGAATTCACGCCTGTAATGGGGTAGACATGGGTAGTCGGCTTAGGGCCACGAGCAGTCATTCGGATCTATTCGTCGAGTATCTATCACTGGCGAAACCGAGCACCTGAGGTTTGTTGTGCAGCTTCCTTGCGGCTTGTGCGTTTTCTGTTTGCATGTTAGCAATTGACCTATTGACCTAGAGCTTATCCGGGGAAAAGCCATGGACAACGCGCTCGATATTCGCTCGGCCACCAGATCGGACAAGGATCAGTTCGAAGCCACCATGACAGTGGCGTTCAGCGCCGATCCAGTAGCGCGCTGGGCTTGGCCTGACCCGCTTCAGTTCATAAACATATTCATGCCACTGGTGACGCTATTTGGCGGTAAGTCTTTTGACCACGGCTCTGCCTATGTCATTGGCGATTTTTCCGGCGTCGCGCAGTGGTTGCCGCCGGGGGTTCAGCCGGACGATGGGCCTATGGGTGAACTTTTTGCGCAAAATATGTCTGGGCCGAAGCTTGGCGAATTGCTGTTCTTGTTTGAACAGATGGCCGGCTTTCATCCCCATGAACCCCACTGGTACATTCCCTTGATGGGCGTTGACCCAATGGTTCAGGGACGGGGATACGGAACGGAATTGATGCGGCATGGGTCGATTGCCTGCGATCGCGATCAACAACCCGCCTATCTGGAGGCAACCAGTCCCGCCAGCCGGTCGTTGTACGAGCGCCATGGATTTCGGGTGTTGGGAGAGATTCGATCGGGCGATTCTCCGCCGATGTTCCCGATGCTGCGCGAGCCCCGGTGACCTGATCTCTGGCAAGCTTTTTGCCTTTGAGTGATTTCGACCAAACGGCTATAGCGGCCATCTGGAAAGCAGGCGATTTCCGCAATGGGTCAAAAGCGGCCGGATGGTGCGATCGAGCAAGAGAGTGCTGGGCTGGATACCAAGCATTGGATTTCATCGAGCGTCGTGTCTTTGCGAGGAGCGCGAGTTGTCAGACGCGGCGGCATCTTGTGGAATGGCGGGGCGGACACCTTCATCAACAAGGGCACCAACGGCCGCTGGCGCGACGAACTGCCGGGTGATGAAAGTGCCGCCTATGAGGCGAAAGCCGTGGCCGAACTTGGGGTGGACTGCGCGCACTGGCTGGCAACGGGCGAGATGCCGAAGGTGTTACGCAGCGATGTCGCGGCTATTGTCGGCTATCGTCCTTCGATCAACTCTATCAGTCTGCGGGCCAGGCGGTCATCGACATCGGGCGTGAAGTGACTATCGGGAAGATAGTTTCGCGGCTCGTTCGCCGATGCGACTGTGTTCGAATCGAGGACGAGTAAGTTGGACTTCGTAATTGACGGTTGCAGAGCGCGGTAAAGCGTATCCGAATACCCGGCATTATCCACCACATAGAGGACAGGCAACAGGCCAGCCGCCCGGGCATCGGCGGCAAACTGTTCGACAATTGCATTTGCGAGGCGGACAGCCTCACTGTCCGGATTGAAATTGGTTCGCCCTAGCGCCGCGGTCTGGGCGCCCTGCCGCGAGTGCTGTACAAACGCTCGCCGCAACAGCCGGAACAGGGCTGAGTAGTCGAAGACACTCTCTGTGAATATGAGTGGATCGTAATAGTCATCATACAGCGACAGGAATTGGAGATAGTCCCGCCACTTTCCGGGTGAGTATAGAGTGGCCGTGTAGTCCTCGAATGATTCATAGGGAGGAGCAATGCGCTTGATACTCTCACCGGTAAGCACAAACCGGTCGTAGGTATATGGGATCTGCAAATCCGGAGAGAATGTCGCCGAGGTTGTCGACGTCAAGGCCGGAACACCGGCCGACATGATTGCCAGCACAACGACCTTGCCCTTTGACTTGTCTGTATCCCGCAAGAATGCACCGTATGCCCAATTGAGGGGGCCACCCGGCGCTGTTATGCGTCTGACCTTCCAGGCTTTGCCGGTTCGGGCAACGGCATCGCCAAGCAGGTTGGCGTGCGACATGCCGTAAATTGTCATCACGTTGGGTGCGGTTGCATCGCCGGTCTCATTCACGGCGAGCGGCTTGTACCAGCCCGCCAGCGTGATCGGCGCTGTTTTCGTCCGGTCCACCCGCGTCATCCGGCGCAACTTGCCCTCGCTTGACCGGCCATACTCAAAATACTGCTTGAGAGTTGATATCTTCACCTGTTTGGGATCGCTGGGATAGGCGAAAGTCAGGTTCAAGGCGAGGTCCACGCATGCAAGCCACAACGCCGTCCACAGCAACAGCGCCGCCATGCTTGCGGTCTTGCTTACCATTTCAGAACTGAAAATAAATGAACTGCGTGGATTCATTGCTCATTCCCATTATCAACAAGGCCGTCAACAGGGCAAATAGCGCCCCCCTGAGAGGCAGCGCGAGACGGCGATGTACGTCGTGATCACCGGTTGCGAACTGCGCAAGCTCGATCGCCGCCAAGACCGGAATCCCGATGAGCGACGACAGCCGGGGCGTTGAAATCGTAAGGTGCAGGTTGCCGAAATCCTGCAGGAGAATGGCCGTGAACTGCACAATTTGCGACAGGCTGCCGGATCTGAAAAGCAGCCAACCGTAGCAAACCGCGCCGAAGAACAATCCCGTCTGGATCACGCGCAGCAGGAGAACCGCCGGGTTCACGGCACTGCTCGCGGCCAAAGTCCCCGGCACCCGGCTGCCGCTAGGTGTGATGGCCCGGTGAACGCACAGCATGAGGCCTTGATAGAATCCCCACAGGACGAAATTCCAGGCAGCCCCGTGCCAAAGTCCGCCAAGTATCATGGTTGTCATCAGGGTGGCGTAGACCTTGATCGTTGAACCCCGGTTGCCGCCAAGTGGAATGTAGAGATAGTCCCGCAACCAGTTCGACAGGCTGATGTGCCAGCGTCTCCAGAACTCCTGCGGGTTACGCGAGAAATAGGGCAGGTTGAAATTAACGATTAACTCAATGCCAAGCAATTTCGAACTGCCCCTGGCGATATCGCTATAGCCGGAAAAATCGCAGTAGATCTGGATTGCAAAATAGAATGTGCCGGCCATGACGTCAGCCCATGCCGGCGCGCCGGTGGCGGAGAAAAGTTGGTCCACCGGCCGGCTCAGGCCGTCCGCGATTCCAACCTTTTTGAACAGCCCGAAGAGAATGAGGAATACGCCGGACGATATCTGGTCATAGGTAACGGCACGGGCTGACAGTATCTGCGGCAGCAGCGCCGATGCCCGGCTGATCGGACCCGCCACAAGCTGCGGAAAATATGAAACGAAGAGCGCGAAGTCCAAAAACCGCGAACTTGGTGCGACCTTCCGCTGATACACTTCGATGGAATAGCTGATGGATTGAAAGGTGTAGAACGAAACGCCGATCGGAAGGGCAATATAGAGGGTGGTCAGATGAGCCTCAAATCCGATGGCCTCTAACGCTGTTGCAGCACTTGAGATGAAGAAATTGAAATACTTGAAAAAACCGAGAATGACGAGATTCTGGCAAATGCTTGCGACAAGAACGAGGGTTCGCCGCCGCTCGCCGGTGAACGCCGATGCAAGTCTGTAAAACAGCCCCGCCGCCACAATGAAGATAGCCAATCCGCCGCAAAGATACGCGAGTTGCAATGTCTCTATTCCAAGTCGGGGACTGGTGAGAGTGCCTCCATAGCTGATGCCCAGGCTGACGAACCCGACGCAGCTCAAGGATATTGCCGGCAGAAGTTTTTCGCGTTTTGTCAGATACCCGTTGTTGATGAGCAGTCCGGCCCAATAGTCGAATGTCGTCGAGAGCGCGATAAGAAACAGGAAGCGCAGATCCCACCATCCGTAAAAGACGTAACTCGCAATCAACAGGATGGCGTTTTGAGCGCGATGCCGCGAGCTATGGTAGATCGCCAATACAACAACAAAAAAAATTGCGTATGTGAGCGAGTTAAAGACCATTACCGAAGCGATAAATGATATCCAAATGCAAGTCAATTCAGCGGCTTGCCGGCACGCTGCTGCTGCCCGTGTTCGACTGGCATTTATTCCGGCAAGCAGCCCTCATGCCCCAGATGGCGGACCGCTTCGACGATGGCCTTGAAGCCTGCCATGGCGGGCGCCGAGACATGCCGGGCGCGCATGTAGGAATGCGCCAGTGCCGGTTCCTCGCGCAAATCCACGGCGAGACCTGCCTGTTGCATCTTGTCACGGAAGATCAGGCCGTCGTCGCACAAGGGATCATGGGCGGCGACCGTGATGAAGGCCGGCGGCAGATTTGAGAGATCGCTGGCGATGTTGGGCACGGCGTAAGGATCGCTCCAGTTCTTATCCCCGCGCACCCCAAGAAAACTTTCGAGATAGAAGATCATCTCATCGCGGGTGAGGCAGGGCGCATGGGCGTTGCGAATGTAAGATGACGTGTTGGTATCGGCCCCCAGCACCGGATAGATCAGCGCCATGCCGCGCAATTGCGCGAGGCCCTGATCGCGCAGCTTAAGTGCCAGGCCAACCGTCATCTGGCCTCCGGCACTGTCGCCAGCACCGACGATGCGGCTGGGATCGATGCCAAGGGCTCGGCCGGAGCTGCGCATCCAGTCGAGGACCTTGAGCG
>JANOTU010000609.1:0-1686 GCA_031416515.1 Hyphomicrobiales bacterium | reverse complement strand
TATTGGAACCGTCCATAACGGAGCCTCCACACCCGAAGTAGGAACACACCATAGCGCACCCTGTCGCCTTCCACCATCTGCATGACCATGCGGAGCCCCCTTGGGGCTGGTCAGCAGCATCACGATAATTCACCTTGGGTCCATGCGCGCGGATTCACGCCGCATTGCATATGCAAGAAAGCCGCGCATCTGGCATACTGTCCATTCACCCGAATCGGAACACCGCGCAAATGGCCAAACCCGCCAAGACCAAAGACCTGTTTGAAGACCTGCCCCCTTCGCCCAAACCCAAGGCCTCCGCCAGATCCCGGGGCGAGGAGAGTTACACCGCTGCTGACATCGAGGTGCTTGAAGGCCTGGAGCCGGTGCGCCGCCGCCCCGGCATGTATATCGGCGGCACCGATGAGAAGGCGCTGCATCATCTTTTCGCCGAGGTGCTCGACAATGCCATGGACGAGGCCGTTTCCGGCCATGCCTCATGGATTGATGTCTCCTGTGCCGCCGATGGCTATCTCACCGTCACCGACAATGGCCGCGGCATTCCAGTGGATGCGCATCCCAAATTCAAGGACAAGTCGGCCCTCGAAGTCATCATGACGACGCTGCATTCGGGCGGCAAATTCGATTCGGGCGCTTATGAAACCAGCGGCGGCCTGCACGGTGTTGGCGTGTCGGTGGTGAATGCGCTGTCGGATCATGTTGTGGTCGAAGTGGCCCGCGCGCAGACGCTCTACCGCCAGGAATATGCGCGTGGGCTTCCCACGGGCAAAATCCAGAATCTCGGCAGGGTCTCAGGCCGCCGCGGCACCACGGTTCGCTTTCACCCGGATGAGCAAATCTTCGGCAAAGGCAACACCCGATTTTCGCCTGCGCGCCTCTATAGAATGGCGCGCTCCAAATCCTATCTCTATGGCGGCGTTGAAATCCGCTGGGCTTGCGATCCCGCCCTGATCAAGGATGAAACTCCAGCCAAGGCGGTGCTGCATTTCCCCGGCGGCCTCAAGGATTTTCTCGAAGAGCGCCTCGAAGGCAAGACCCGCGTGGTCGATGACATTTTCTCCGGCAAGCTCAGCAAAGAGGGCGGCCACGGCTCGGTTGAATGGGCGGTCGCCTGGTTCGGCGGCGATGACGGCTTTGCCTCCTCCTATTGCAACACCATCCCCACGCCCGAAGGCGGCACCCATGAACAGGGCTTCCGCACCGCCCTCACCCGCTCGCTCAAAAACTACGCCGAACTCGCGGGCAACAAGCGCGCCAGCATCGTCACCGCCGATGACGTAATGACCTCGTCGGGGGCGCTGCTCTCGGTCTTCATCCGCGATCCCGAATTCCAGGGTCAGACCAAAGACAAGCTCGCCACAGCCGAGGCCGCCCGCATTGTGGAATCAGCGGTGCGCGATCATTTCGATCATTGGCTCACCGGCCATCCCGCCCAGGCCGACCGCCTGCTTGACTGGATCGTGGAGCGCGCCGATGAACGATTGAAGCGCCGGGCTGAGAAAGAGACGGGCCGCAAGACTGCGGTGCGCAAGCTCCGCCTTCCCGGCAAGCTCGCCGATTGCTCTGCCACGCAGACTGAAGGTTCCGAACTCTTCATCGTCGAGGGCGACAGCGCCGGCGGCTCCGCCAAGCAGGCGCGGAACCGGGCCACGCAAGCTGTTCTGCCTTTGCGCGGCAAAATCCTCA
>JANOTU010000608.1:0-2264 GCA_031416515.1 Hyphomicrobiales bacterium | reverse complement strand
CTTTTGGACTTTGGCACAAGGTGGCGCTTGCTTGCGCGCGCAACAACGACCCGGATTTATCCACGCGGCAGATCGCCATCCTGCTCACCATCTATCTCGAAGCCCCGCCCCACACAGTGCGGGGTCTTGCCGATAAACTCGGCGTTTCCAAGCCCGTCATCACCCGCGCCCTTGACGCCATGGGAAAACTCGAACTGGTGGCCCGCCGCCGCGATGACACCGACCGCCGCAATGTGCTGGTGCAGCGCACGGTGAAGGGTGCCCTCTATCTCGAACGCCTGGCCGACCTCATTGGCAATCAGGGCAGAAGCCTCTAATTGTCGCGCCATGACTGAACCCGACAAGAGACTGAACGCCTACCGCGCCGATGTCGCCGATGCGCGGCTCAAAGGCCGGGTGACGGCGGAGCGCTTTTCCGAAGGCCGGGTGATGCAGGTGGTGGAGCCGGTCATCAGCGTCCACAAGGAACCCCGTTTCGACGCCATGCAGGTGAGCCAAGTTTTGATGGGCGAGAAAATCCGGGTCTTTGTGGTTGAAAATGGCTGGGCCTTTGCGCAAGCGGAGCGCGATTCCTATGTGGGTTATGTGCGCGCCGATCAACTCAGTCTCCTGGTGAATGAGCCCACCCACCGCGTCAGTGTGCCGTCGAGCTTTCTTTACACCTCCCCCAATATCAAAACCCAACCCGCAGTGGTCATCACCCTGAACGCCGAAGTGACTGTGACCGTCGGCATTGAAAAATTTTCGACGATTTCCGATGGTCGGCTCATCTACGCGCCGCATTTGAAGCCCATTGGCGAATTCGATGATGATTTCGTTGCGGTTGCCACCATGTTCCTCAACACGCCCTATTACTGGGGCGGCAAATCCGCAACCGGCCTTGATTGCTCAGGCCTTGTGCAACTGGCGCTGGAAGCCTGTGGCACCCCCTGCCCCCGCGATACCGACATGCAGGAAAATGCGCTTGGCACAAAACGTAATGTCAGTGATCTGGACGGCCTCCGGCGCGGCGATCTGGTGTTCTGGAGGGGCCATGTCGGCATCATGACTGACGCGCAAACGTTGCTTCATGCCAATGGTCATCACATGCTGACAGTTGCGGAACCACTGCGCGAGGCCGTTGCCCGGATTGAAACCGAGATCACCAGCATCAAGCGGCTTTGATCTTTTTCAATCCCGCCAGCGCGCGATCACGCGCCACCGCGTGATCGATGATGCGCTTGGGGTAGTTCACGCCTGCCAGCAGGTGTTCCGGCGCTTCCCACGGCCTGTGGATGAATTCACGCGGCAGTTTTGACAGTTCTGGAATCCATTTGACCACATAGGCGCCGTCGCCATCGAACTTCTCGCCCTGCAAAACGGGATTGAAAATGCGAAAATAAGGCGCGGCATCAGCACCGCAGCCTGCCACCCATTGCCAGCTTGCCGAATTGCTGGCGATGTCGGCGTCAACCAGTGTATCCCAGAACCAGCGCGCACCTTGTTGCCACGGAATGAGCAAATCCTTGATCAGGAAGGACGCTGCGATCATCCGCACCCGGTTGTGCATGGTGCCGGTGGCCCACAATTCCCGAAGTCCGGCATCAACGATGGGATAGCCCGTCTGCCCGCGCTGCCAGGCCTTGAGGCCAGCTGGATCATCAGCCCACGGATAATCAGCGAATTCAGGCTTGAAGGGCGTCTCCGGCAGATACGGAAAGTGATGCAGCAGGTGATATGAAAACTCGCGCCATAAAACTTCCTTCAGAAATTTCTCCACCGCCTGGTCAACCAGGCCCCCGGCCTTTTCTGCAGCAGACTGCGCCGCATGCCAGCACTGGGCGGGGCTGATCTCGCCGAAATGCAAGTGCGGCGAAAGCCTGGATGTCACACGCCGCGACGGCACATCGCGCCCATCGGCATAGTGGGCGAGATCATCTACAATAAAGTCTGCAAGGCGCGCGCGCGCGCCGTCTTCGCCGGGCTGCCAGTCAAAGCCATTGGCCCAATCAGGGTTCTCAGGCAGATTGAGCGCAGCGCTCGCAAGCTCTCCCTGCCACAGCGTGAATGCGGGAACAGGACGCGGCGGCTTTGGCGGGCCAATCGCAGAACACGCCCGCGAGAAGGGCGTATAAACTTTGTAGGGTTGGTCTTGCCCATTGCGGATACTCTCGGGCTCATGCAGCAGATAGCCACCATGGCGATGGCACGCCGCACCCGCCGTTTCACAAACCTCCTTGACCCGCCTTTCAAGGCCCGCGGCCCACGGCGCGTAATCACGGGTG
>JANOTU010000607.1:0-4505 GCA_031416515.1 Hyphomicrobiales bacterium | reverse complement strand
GGACGCTTGCAGGTTCCGCACCGTGGGCCCTTCGAGGCTCGCAAGAGCTCGCACCTCAGGGTGAGGAAGTGAGAGCATGCTCGCCCCGGCTCTCAAAGCCGACGTCGGCCTTGTGCAGGGCGTGGCCGAAGGCCGTGCCGGAAATGCAGATGCCACCGGGCTCAGCTTTGGCTTCAAGGCGGGCCGCGACATTGACCCCATCGCCGTAATGCGAAGTTTTATATCTTTGTCCCCGGCCTCATCCTCGCCCATGAGGCGGCTGTACCCAACTACATCCGACACAAGAATGGCGGCTAACCGGCGTTCCAATTCCTTCACCTTTCCGTTGAAAGCTTTGGCCCATACTACACCGCTTGGTGAATAAATCTCCTGTCAAGATTGTGTTTCGCCATGGCTGAAACAGCCCTTTGGACTTCAGCGGCGCCCCTCTTCAACAAGTGGCGTTGCGCTCACATTCCGAATCCCAATTTTGGAGAATGGCCGTTTATAGCCGAACCAGCGTACGCTGTCAAGCTTTATATTCTATTATAGGAATTTTCACTGAAACAGTCCCTTTTCGCGCGGGGCAGCCCAGAAGATTTGCACCGCCCAAATGGTCGTGCCCCGCTGCACGACGCCAGTGGATACAAACCCGTAGTCGCGGCTGACCAGGGTTCTGCGGTGCGAGCCGCTTTTGACCCATTGCTGAAACAGGCTCTGCGCCTTGGCCGCATTCACCGGGGTCTTTTGCGATTGCCGCGCGGCGTTCTCGCCCATCGCCGGAAAGCGCGTGATGTCTCCCGCGAACACGCGCATGCGGCTGTCGAAATTATGGCCCGTGCTGGCGGTGTGGCCCATGAAGTTGTTGAGCATCATGTCAGCGGCATGGGCGCGCGCGGCAGTCAGAAAGAGATCGCTGGCCGCCAAAGCGTCCTTCCCCTTGCTGGCCCGGTAGGCATTGGCCAAATTCGCCAAATTCGCCTCCAGGTCTGGCCGAAACTTTGCATCACCGGGCAAGTTGCGGGTGAGGCTCAGGGCATAGTCCTGGTAAGTTCCAGCCAGCGCAGGCGCCAGCCCCCACATCAAACCCAAGCATGTCACAACCAGCGCGGCCATTAAATTTGACCTGATTTTTCGAACAATTTTCATGAATACTCCACGTTAAGGTGCGAACGCCAATAGCACAGCACGGCCAAGCCGGATGAATTCAATCTATCTTTCACGCAAGCAGGACGCTAGTTTCGTGCGCCAACAAGGAAATGTCCCAGTGCGAAAACTTCCGGCCCTCAAGCTTGTCACCCATGCCCTCAACTCCATTTTCACCTATCGCGACGTTGGCATTCGCTTAGGCATTGTCTGGATCGGACTGTTATTCGTCCTCGGCGTGCTGGGCGAAGCCGCAGGCCCACCGGACCCGGCGGCGACCACCCTGGGAGCGCCTCACATTGTCTTTTTGTTGTCAGCCGCAGTGGGACTCATCGGCATCAGTTCAATGGCCGTCGGCTGGCACCGCTTTGTGCTGCGCGATGATGTGGGCAGCCCATGGCGCATCGACGCCATTGTCTGGCGCTATGTCGGCAACACCGTCCTGATCACGCTGATGATCATTGCCCCGTTTGCATTGCTTGCAAGCATTGTCAGCCTGCTGCACCCTGCAGCACTCATCTTGCTGGCGCCTGCCAGCGTTTTGGCCGGCGCCATGGCGCTGCGCCTCTCGGTCAAGCTTCCCGCCATAGCCCTTGAACGCAGGGATTTCGGCTTCCGCGAGGCGCTATCCGCCACCGACGGCAATTTCTGGCCGCTGGCAGCGGTGTTCCTGCTGAACGCTGCAATCATCATTGGAGCCTTGTTGGTCCTGAGCGTTGCCGTATCAGCGCTCGCCCTGCTCAGCCCCATGCTCGCCTCCTTGGTCGGCCTCACCATTGGCGCAATGTTCCAGCTTTTCTACACCCTGTTCAACGCCAGCATCTTCACAGCGCTGTACGGGTTTTTTGTTGAAGGCCGGGATTTCTGATGGCGCCAACAGAAATCCATTTGCTTCTGTTGCACTGGAGTCAGGCTGGGGTCACGTTGCGGGCGCTGCAATCTCAACGAACTGCGCCAGTTGCTTGAGCGAATCCTGCCAGCCCAAATGGCACATCTCTTCCGGGATGATGTCAGGAATACCAGCCTGCGTGATTGACATGTCGGTGCCGCAGGAGACTTTCTTCAGGACAACCGTCACTGTGATCTCGCCCTTCAGGTTGGGATCATCAAAAACATCGGTGTAATGCAGTTTTTCATTGGGAATGAGTTCGAGATATTTTCCGCCAAAGCCATTGGCTCCGCCGGACTCAAATTCGGTGAAGGACATCTTGAACGTGCCACCGACTTTTGCATCAAGGTGATGCACCGTGCAGGTGTAGCCTGCGGGCGCGATCCATTTGCACAAGGCTGCGGAATCGAGAAAGGCCCTGTAGACGCGCGATGGCGGCGCTTTCAAAACGCGGTGGAAATTCAAGGTGTAGGGCATGGTCTCACTCCTATTTCCTGGTGCTGACGAGTGCGAATGACGCGCCTTGCGGATCAATGCCGTTGACGGCCCATTGCCCGCCCGGCACTTCCATGGGGCCCATGGTGATTGTAGCGCCCTTTGACTTTGCCCGCGCCGCAGCGGCCTCCGCACTGTCCACGTTGAAATAATAGTTCCAATGGGGAGGCATGGGATCATCGGCAGTTTTTGTCATCATGCCGCCGATCAGTTGTTCGCCAGACTTGAACATCTGGTAAGTGCCCATGGGCCCCATGTCCATGGCGTCGCCTTTGGTCCAACCAAACATGCTGGCATAAAATGCCCAGGCTTTCTGCCAGTCGCCGGACATCAACTCGCGCCAGCCGATGTGGCCCGGCGTGCCATCGGCAACCTTGGCCGGGCTTTCGCTCGAGCCTGGCGTGAAGATGATGAAGGCGGCCTTGGACGTGTCGCTGAGCACGGCAAAGCGTCCGACCCCCGGAATGTCCATTGCCTCCTGGAAAATCGCGCCACCAAGCGTGACGGCCCGCTTGGCGTCCTTGTCCACGTCGGTTGAGTGAATGTAGCCATTCCAGCAGGGTGGCATGGGCGATGCTGATGGCGGGACCGGCATCATGCCGCCCACATCGACGCCGCCCGCCTTGAGGATGGCATAGTTCATGCCCGGCATGCCGCTGTCGGTAATGGTCCAGCCTACCACATCGGCGTAGAAATCCGCCGAGGCTTTCATGTCGGGCGTCATGAGGTCGTACCAGATGAAGGTGCTCATGTTATCCTCCGTAGGCTGATGATTACTGTTGTTGTGGCATCGCTGCCATGTTCATGAAGAAGGGTTCCCAGCGGTGGCCATCGGGATCGGCGATGGTGCGGTTGTACATGAAGCCCAGGTCTGTTGCGGGGCGCGGCTCGCTGCCGCCACTGGCCAGGGCCGCCTTGGCAGTGTCGTCGACGGCAGCGCGGCTCGCAACTTCCAGCGCGATCATCAGTCCCGTTGTCTGGCGGGCATCGGGAATGGGCGCATCGCTGAAGCCTTTGAACTTCTCATGCGTCAACAGCATCACGCCGTTCTCTTCACTGATCACCATGCAGGCGGCAGTGTCGTCGCTGAATTGCAGGTTTTGGCTGAAACCCATGGCCATGTAAAACGCGATGGAGCGCCGCAGATCCGTCACCGGCAGGTTCACATAGATTTTGCTCGACATGGTTCAGTCCTCCTTCGCATGATGAAACAACGGTTCGACATGACGGCGCGAATGATGTCGGCGATGGATTCAGAATGGCCGGTGATGCCGGCAAATCAGGCCGCGTGGATGGCGGGGTTTGACTCATGGATTTCCTGCGCCATGGGTGGTTTGCGGGGTTTCATGGGCGGGGAGTATTCATGGTTTCACCGGCTCGATCAAGAAGATTCACCACAGCGCGGCTGCGGCCCCGATAACCGCCCTGGGCCTGCTTGTCGCAGGCTGCCTCAAGCGCTGGATATTTGCCGCCGATGGCCCGGAGCGTCGCTTTTTTGATCAGCCCGGCGGCAATGTCCACACCGATCCGCCCGCGCAACTCCCTGAGTTGGCCATCATAGCATGTGCAGCGATGACGGATGTAATTCACCATCCAGCGCTGCACCGTGGCCTCGTTCGCTCCTGCGGCATCGCATCCGGGATTGCGGCCTTGCCAGTGGCCCACCGCAGCCTGGCGGATATGGTCCAGCGCGTAAAGCGGCACGCTGACGTTGATGCCTGAAACCTGCCTGAGGAGGGCCTGCCGCTTGATGTCGGCGGCACTGAGCGCGGCTTGCCGCCGCACCCCCAGCCCGGCTTCGGCTTGCGCCAGCGCGGCCTTGAAACCTGCCTGCGCCTCAACCTCATGCACCCGAGCGCGGAGATAGAGTTTTTGCGGCGGCGTGGTCCGGCGCCGCCGCCGACGGGCCGCGTCCGCCTCGCCCAGCAGGTCGCGGATCATCGCATCGCGCCACCCCCGCCGCTTCAACTCCGCCGTGTTGAGGAAGGTTTTCTGC
>JANOTU010000606.1:0-12464 GCA_031416515.1 Hyphomicrobiales bacterium | reverse complement strand
GTTGAAAAGGGCCGCGCTGTGGCGGTTGAAGTGGCCGAAGGCCATGAGCGCAAGCGCATTGAGGCTTCAAGCGAAGTCATTCTCACAGCGGGCGCCATCGGCTCACCCAAACTGCTGCTGCTCTCCGGCATAGGCCCTGCGGCGCATTTGCGCGATGTCGGCGTTGCCACTGTCCATGATCTTTCTGGCGTTGGCCAAAATCTTCATGATCATTTCTCAACCGATGTCATCTGGGTGCTGAACGGCGCGCATTCCTATGACAAATACAAGAGCTTGCGCTGGAAGGCCTGGGCTGGCCTGCAATACGCGCTGTTCAAAACCGGCCCCGTGGCTTCCAACATTGTGGAAGCGGGCGCTTTCTGGTGGAGCGACCGGAGCGAGGCCACCCCTGATCTGCAATTTCATTTCCTCGCCGGGGCTGGCGTGGAAAAAGGCGTGGGTTCGGTTCCCGGCGGCAATGGCGCCACCTGCAATTCCTATCACACAAGGCCCCGCTCGCGGGGATCGGTGACGCTGCGCACCAGCAACCCTGGGGCCCCGCCCATTGTGGATCCCAATTCCTTCGCTGAGCCTTATGATCTCGACCGCCACATTGATGCGATCAAGATCACGCAAGACGTTGGCCAGACACGTTCCATGCGCCGGTATGTCGCCTCAGAACATTTTCCCGGCCCATCTTGCAAGACCCGGAAAGATTACGAAGACGCAGCACGCGCCAATGCGCGCTCCTCCTACCATCCCGTCGGCACCTGCAAGATGGGCACCGACGAGTTGGCCGTGGTTGACACCCATCTCCATGTGCATGGGCTTGAGGGCTTGCGCATCTGCGACAGCTCTGTCATGCCGCGCGTGATTTCCGGCAACACCAATGCCCCCACCATCGCCATTGCAGAAAAAGCCGCCGATCTGATTCGCGGCAACAGGTGAGCCCATGCCAAAGATTTTATCCGCCGCCGATGCCGTAAAATTCATCCCCGACAACGCCACCATCGCGGTCAATTCTTCTTCCGGCCTGTGCTGCCCCGATGCCGTGCTCAAGGCAATTGGCGAGCGCTTCGACCTGGAGCAGCACCCGCGTGGCCTCTCCATGCTGCACCCCATCGCGGCGGGAGATTTTTACGGGGTGAAGGGGGTTGAACACATCGCCAAGCCGGGCCTCATGGCCCGCATAATTGCGGGCTCCTATCCCTCTGGTCCGTCCTCCGCCGAGCCGCCGCAGCTTCGCCAAATGATCGCCGCCAATCAAATCCCCGCTTACAATGTGCCCTCCGGCATCATGTTCGACATGATCAGGGAAGCCGCCGCCAAGCGCCCCGGCGTGCTCACCAAGGTGGGACTTGATACGTTCGCTGATCCCTCGCGCGAGGCCTGCGCCATGAATGCCAAGGCCAGTGCCGCGCCCATTGTGAAGAAGATCAATTTTGAAGGCGAGGAGTGGTTGTTCTTCCCGGCGATTGCGCCAAGTGTCGGCATCATCCGCGCCACCTCATCGGACGAGCGCGGCAATCTCACCTTTGAACAGGAAGGCGCATATCTGGGCGCGCTCGACATCGCCATGGCGGCCCACAACAACGGCGGCATTGTCATTGCGCAAGTGAAATTCGTGGTCGAGAATGAAACTCTCAAGCCCCATGATGTGCGTGTGCCCGGCATTCTCATTGACTATATCGTCGAAGCGCCGGACCAGTGGCAGACCACGCAGACACCTTATGACCCGGCGATTTCCGGCGAAATATTCAAGCCGCTGCACACGTTTTCGTTGATGGAGTTTGGCACCGGCAAGGCCATAGCCCGGCGTGTGGCGCAGGAATTGCGCACGGGCTGGGCCGTTAATCTGGGTTTTGGCGTTTCCGCCAATGTGCCGCGTATTTTTCTGGAAGAAGGCCTGCACGGCAAATGCACCTGGATGATTGAGCAAGGTGCGGTGGGCGGTGTGCCGCTGCTGGAATTCCAGTTCGGCTGTTCTTCTAACGCCGAGGCCATTGTGCCCTCGCCCTATCAGTTCACCTATTTTCAAGCCGGCGGATTTGATTGCGCGCTGCTGTCTTTTTTACAGATTGACGCCCAGGGTTCAGTCAATGTCTCCAAGCTCGGTGTCCACCCGCATGTGACTGCCGGTGCTGGCGGCTTTGTCGACATCACCGCGCGCGCCAGGAAGATCGTCTATTCCGGCTTCTTCAATGCGGGCGCCAAAATGGACATTGTTGACGGCAAGCTGCGTATTGAAAAAGAGGGCAAGGTGAAAAAGCTGGTACGCCAAGTGGAGCAAGTTTCCTTCTCAGGTCCGCGCGGTGTGATGCAGGGCCAGGATGTCACCTACATCACGGAGCGTTGTATGATGAAGCTCGCTGCAGAGGGAATCGTTGTCACCGAAATCGCCCCCGGTGTGGAATTGCAATCCAACATTCTCGACCAGTCAGAATTCCCGCTGATTGTTTCGCCGCAATTGAAGACCATGGCAGCCAATCTCTTCAGCCCCGCATTGATGGGATTGAAGCTGCATGACTGACCCGCGCATCCGCCTTGAGTTTGAAAACCATCTCGCCATCATCATCCTGGCGCGGCCCGAGAAACTCAACGCCCTCGACTATGAGATGATCCTGGCGCTCGAACACGCCGCCCACCAGATTGAAGTATCGCGCGTAACCCGTGTTGCCATCATCACCGGCGAGGGCGACAAATCCTTCTGCGCCGGCGGCGATATCGAGGCATGGGCAAAGCTTGACCCGGAAACCTTCGGCATGACCTGGGTGCGTCACGGCCACCGGGCTTTTGATGCCCTGGCAAGACTGCGCCAGCCGCTCATCGCCGCCCTCAATGGCCACACCTTGGGCGGCGGTCTTGAGCTTGCGGCCACGGCCGATTTCCGCATCGCTGAGACCCACGTGAAACTGGGTTCGCCCGAAACCGGCCTCGGGATTATTCCCGGCTGGTCCGGCACCCAGCGCATGGTGCGCCGCTTCGGCCCGCAACTGGTGCGGCGCATGGCGCTGCTGGGTGATGTCTTCAGCGCGGAAGAGGGATTGCGGTTCGGCCTCGTCGATGCTGTCGTGCCCAGGGGTCAATCACTCTCAGGCGCCAGGGAAATGGCCGCAAGGCTTGCCACCCGCAGCCCCACCGCCACGCAAGCTACGAAAATGCTGATTGGCGCTGGTGAAGGTGAAGAGTCCGAACGCGCCATGGAGGCTCTTGCCGGGAGTGTCGCCTCCGGCAGCGCTGATCTCAGGCAAGGCCTCGCCGCCTTCCGCGAAAAACGAAAGCCCGTGTTTTGACCATCGTGGCCCTTGGCGAGCCGCTCTACGAGTTGAACCAGCAGCCGGATGGCCGGTTTCTCGGCGGTTTCGGCGGCGATACGTCCAATGTGGTGATTGCCGCAGCAAGGCTGGGGGCGAAAACGGCTTACGTCTCGGGCGTGGGCGGCGACATGTTTGGCGAGGCGCTTCTCAACCTTTGGCGACAGGAAGGCGTTGATGCGAGCGCTGTCAGCGTTGATGCCAATGCGCCGACAGGGCTCTATTTCGTCACCCACTCGGACAAAGGCCACGCTTTCACCTATCGCCGCGCAGGCTCGGCCGCCAGCCTGATGACGCCTGCCGATGTGCCGACCCAAATGATTGCCTCAGCCAAATTCCTGCATGTTTCTGGCATCAGCCTTGCGGTCTGTGGGGCTGCGGTGGAACACGCGGTGACAAAAGCCAACGCTGTGTCATTCGATACCAACTACCGACCCAAGCTCTGGCCTGCCGATATCGCCTGGTCCGCCATCCGCAAGCTGGCGGCGTCTGCGACCATTCTCAAAACCTCGGCTGAAGACAGCGCCGCGCTTTTTGGCGAGACTGATCCCAAAACCATCGCCCGTCGCTTTCTGGAGCTGGGCGCCAAGACAGTTCTTGTGACTCTTGGCGAAAAGGGCGTGCATGTAGCTTCTCCAGGAATTTCCGAAACCATCCCTGGCTGCCGTGTCGCGGCCATTGATGCCACAGGCGCTGGCGATGCCTTCACCGGGGCTTTTCTTGCAGAGTTGACACGCGGGGCAGAGCTTCTTGCCGCCACGCGCTTTGCCAATGCCGCCGCAGCGCTTTCAACACTGGGCTACGGGGCCATCGCGCCCCTGCCGCGGCGGGCTGATGTGGAGCGCTTTCTACAGTCGCACAACACGCAGGCGCAGGGCGTTGGCAATGACGCTGACTGAACTCAGCGCCATGGCGGCGGCGGCAATCATCGGCGAAAGCAGCAGGCCAAATACCGGATAAAGCACACCCGCCGCGATGGGAACGCCCGCAGCATTGTAGATGAAGGCGAAGAACAGGTTCTGCCTTATATTGCCCATGGTGGCGCGCGAAAGATTGAGCGCTTTAACCATCCCAGCGAGATCGCCGCTGAGCAATGTGATGCCGGCGCTTTCGATGGCGACATCGGTGCCCGTTCCCATGGCAATGCCGACATCGGCGGCGGCGAGCGCTGGCGCGTCATTGACACCGTCACCGGCCATGGCGACGATGCGGCCTTCTGCCTTCAGCCGCGTGACAATCTTGGCCTTGTGCTCGGGCAGCACATCGGCCTCAACCTCGCTGATGCCAAGCCTGGCGGCAATGGCGTTGGCGGTGGTGCGGTTGTCGCCAGTCAGCATGACGATGCGCAGGCCCGATGCGCGCAAATCGGCAAGCGCCTGCGGTGTTGTGGTTTTTATGGGATCAGCAATGGCGATCACGCCTGCGGCCTTGCCATTGATGGCAACAAATATCGCCGTGGCTCCATCCTTGCGCAATGCCTCGGCGCGCCCTTCAAGCGACTCCGTGACAATTGAAAGTTCCTTCAAGAATTTCGCATTGCCCAGTGCGAGGCGCTTGCGTTCCACCATGCCAATGGCTCCCTTGCCGGTGGGCGAATCAAAGCCCATGACACGGGCCAGCGTCAGCCCCCGCGCCTTGGCCTCATTGACAATCGCCGCCGCCAGCGGATGCTCACTTCCCTGCTCAACACTTGCCGCAAGGCGCAGCAGCTCCGCCTCCTCGAACCCATCCGCCGCCACAATCGCGGTCACCGCGGGCTTTCCCATGGTGAGTGTGCCGGTCTTGTCGATCACCAGCGTATCAACCTTCTCAAAGCGTTCCAGCGCCTCGGCATTGCGAATGAGAACACCCGACTGCGCGCCCCGCCCCACGCCCACCATGATCGACATGGGTGTGGCCAATCCAAGCGCGCAGGGGCAGGCGATGATCAGCACTGTGACTGCCGCCACCAACGCATATGCATAACGGGGCTCCGGCCCCCACACCGACCAGGCCGCGAAGGCAAGCACCGCCACAAACATCACCAGCGGCACAAACCAGCCTGCGACCTGGTCAGCAAGGCGCTGAATGGGCGCACGGCTGCGCTGGGCCTCCGCGACCATTTGCACAATGCGCGCCAGCATGGTGTCGCGCCCCACCTTCTCGGCCTTCATGCTGAAACTGCCCGAGGCATTGAGGGTGCCGCCGATCACCTTTGATCCCGGCTCCTTGGTCACCGGCATTGATTCACCCGTCACCATGGATTCATCAATAGAGACATGGCCTTCTGTGACAACGCCGTCCACCGGAACTTTCTCGCCGGGACGCACTCGCAACATGTCGCCCAGGGCCACAAGATCAAGGCTCACATCCTCATCGCCCAATGCTCCCACGCGCCGTGCGGTCTTGGGGGTGAGATCAAGGAGAGCGCGAATGGCGCCCGATGTTTGTTCGCGCGCCCGCAGTTCCAGCACCTGGCCCAATAGCACCAGAACGGTGATGACAGCGCCCGCCTCAAAATAAACCGCGACCGAGCCATCCATCTCGCGAAATGCTTCAGGGAAGCTCCCCGGTAGAAACGTGGCGATGACGCTGTAAACCCAGGCTACGCCAGTACCCATGGCGATCAAAGTAAACATGTTGAGATGGCGCGTTTGCAGCGATTGCAGCCCGCGCACAAAAAACGCCCAGCCCGCCCAAATGATCACCGGTGTGGCCAGCGCAAATTGCAGAAAATTGGACGTCTGCTTGCCCAGAAGCATGTGCAAGCCAGTCAGATGCCCGCCCATTTCCAGCGCCACCACCGGCACGGTGACGGCCAGTCCAATCCAGAACCGCCGCGTGAAATCAATCAGTTCATGATTGGGCCCAGCATCGGCCCCGGCGAATTTAGGTTCCAGCGCCATGCCGCATATGGGACAAGAGCCTGGCCCAACCTGCTCGATTTCGGGGTGCATGGGGCAGGTGAAAATCGTGCCCTCTGGCACTGGCTCTGCTTCTGACGGCTCCAGATATTTCGTCGGATTGGCGATGAACTTCGTCCGGCAACCGCTGGCGCAGAAATAATAGGTGCGTCCCCCATGCGCGGCCTGAAACTCCGCCGTGTGGGGATCAACGCTCATGCCGCAGACTGGATCAAGCACCGTCGAATGAGCTTCCGGCATCAACATTCCTTTGCAATTCGAGCTTCGATATATAATACTTCAAACGTCAAAAATCAAATTTCCAAAGGATTCTCTCATGGAATACCGCCAGCTCGGCCGCTCAGGTCTAACCGTGCCCGCATTCAGCTTTGGCACGGCCACTTTTGGCGGCGGCAATGCCTTTTTCAAGGAATGGGGCGATACTGATGCCAAGGGGGCAACCCGTCTCGTTGATATCTGCCTCGATGCGGGGATTACCATGTTTGATTCGGCCGATGTCTATTCCGGCGGCCTTGCCGAAGACGTGCTGGGCGCTGCCATCAAGGGCCGCCGCAACAAGGTGTTGATTTCGACCAAGGCTACATTCCGCTTCAGCGATGCGCCCAATGATGTTGGGTCATCGCGCCATCATCTGACAAACGCCGTCAATGCGGCGCTCCGGCGTCTGGGCACAGACTACATTGATCTCTTCCAGTTGCATGGCTTTGATGCGAAGACCCCCGTCGAAGAAACTCTGCAAACGCTCGATGATTTTGTGAAAGCAGGGAAGATCCGCTATATCGGCTGCTCCAATTTCGCCGGCTGGCACCTGATGAAGTCGCTCGCCGCCTCCGACCGTCTGGGCCTGTCGCGCCATGTGGCGCATCAGGCTTATTATTCGCTGGTGGGCCGCGACTATGAATGGGAACTGATGCCGCTGGCGCTTGACCAAGGTGTGGGCGCGGTGGTGTGGAGCCCCTTGGGCTGGGGCAGGCTGACCGGCAAGATCGGTCGCGGAGCTGCCCTTCCCGCCACCAGCCGCCTGCACAAGACCGCCGAAAATGGCCCACCGGTTGCCGAGGAACTGCTTTACCGCGTTACCGACGCCCTGGAGGCCATGGCCAGGGAAACCGGTAAAAGCGTACCCCAGATCGCGCTCAATTGGCTATTGCTGCGCCCGAGTGTTGCCACCGTGATCATCGGTGCCCGCAATGAGGAGCAGCTCCGCCAGAATCTGGGTGCCATAGGCTGGAGTCTCACAGCCGAACAGGTGGCAAAGCTCGACGCCGCCAGCCTCACCACCAAGACCTATCCCTATTGGCATCAATCAGGCTTTGGCGAGCGCAACCCCTCTTCGGTGTGAGGGCCGCTCAGGCTGAGGTAAATCCGCCATCGATCAGCAGGGTCGCGCCGCAGACAAAGTCTGAGGCAGGCGAGGCCAGATAGAGGATCATGTCGGCCACCTCGACCGGCTTGCCAAAGCGGCCCAGCGGGGTTTTGGCGATTTGTGGATCGCGCTTTTCTGGCTGGCCCCAGACCTGCGCGCCCATGGGTGTCAGAATGACATTGGGGCATACGGCATTGGTTTGGATATTGTATTTGGCCCATTCAACCGTCATCACTTTGGTGAGCATGTTGAGCCCGCCTTTGGACACGCAATAGGCCCCGTGGTCCTCAAGGCCAATGACCCCAGCTTGGGAAGAGACGTTGATGATCTTGCCAGCGCCTCGTTCAATCATGCCGGGTGCGAGTTTCTGGGCCAGCAGCATGGGGGCGCGCAAATTGACCGCCATGATTTCATCCCAGGCCGCGATACTCACCTTCAGCAAGGGATCAACCAGGGCAATGCCAGCATTGTTCACCAGAATATCAATGCCACCAAAGGCCTTGAGCGCAGCTTCGGCCGCTGTCGCTGGCCCACGCTCCTGGGCCATGTCGGCCACAACACTCACGCAATTGCGCCCCAAACCGCGCACGATCCCGGCAATCTCAGCCAGACCCGCTTCATCGCGCGCGGTGACCACAATATCAGCACCCGCATCCGCCAGCACTTTGGCGGTTTCAAAGCCAATCCCCTTGCTGGCCCCCGTCACCAACGCCCGCTTTCCAGCAAGGCTGAACCGCTGTATCCATTCTGCCATGATCATCTCCCTATTTTTTTTGGCGCGAAGACTGCGTGGGCGTCGGATTTGCTCAGGTCTTTGGGCTGTTTGCCGTAGGTTTTGAAGCGGGCCAGCACGGTTTTCATTTGTTTGTCCGAGAGCATCACCGGCTTTCCTGCCTGTAGTGCGGCCCAATATTGGTGGCTGATAGTTTCAACCTCGCCAGCCCGCCACAGCGCCTTGTCCAGGTTTTCACCGAAGGCGATCTGGCCGTGATTGCCGAGAAGGCAAGCGGAGCGGTCTGTCAGGGCTTTCAACATGAGATCGGAGAGGTCCTGGGTACCGAACTCCGCATAGCCCGAGCAGCGGATGGTGGTGCCGCCGCCGATGCCGATCATGTAGTGAAAGGCGGGGATGTCTTTGCGGAGACATGCAAGCGCTGTGGCATAGATCGAATGGGTGTGGACAATGGCGCCGGCTTCCGGTCTGGCTCGGAAGATATCCATGTGCATGCGCCATTCCGTTGATGGCAGCCAGTCGCCGCGGTAGCCGCCGTCGAGGTCCATTTCCACCACATGCTCCGGCTTCATCCTGTGATAGGGAACGCCCGAGGCAGTGATAAGGAATCCCTCATTGGTACGGACACTTACATTGCCCGATGTGCCTTGGTTGATGCCTTCCTCGTTCATCTTGAGGCAGGTGGCGATCACCTGGGCGCGCAAGTCGAAGAACTTCAGTTTGGGCATGGCTATCTCCGGTTTCAGGAAAGGGGTGGCGGTTCGGCAATGGAGTTGCCGGTGCCCATGACTTGTTGGTCGAGGTCGATAATAGAGCCTGACATCATGCCGGATTCGTCTGAGGAGAGGTAACCGCAGGCTCTGGCCACTTCTTCGGGCTTCAGCAAGCGGCCCCAAGGTCTTGATTCCTCGGCTTTTTTCAGCCAGCCGTCTTCGGCTTGATGGTAAGTTTTCATGATGCGGTCTTCGCCGGGCGTGTCCATCCAGCCGATCATCAACCCGTTGACTTTGATGTGGTGGCGCATGACGGAATAGGCCACGTTTTTGGTGAGGACGGCAAGCGCCCCCTTGGAGCCGCAATAGGCGGTGATGAAGCTTTGGCCGCCATAGCCTGAGACCGAAAGGATGTTGACGATGGTGCCTTTGGTCTGGTTCTTTTTCATGAGGTGCAAGGCATCCTGCATGAGAAAGAAGGGGGCGCGGGTATTGACGTTGAACATCACATCGTAAAGCTCTGGAGAGGTGTCCCAGATGGTGCCGCGGTCGGTCATTCCCGCTGCGTTTACAAGGGCATCGACGCGGCCGAACTCCTGGTCGCAAGCGGCGATGATCTGGCGGGTTTGGTCCAACTTGGACAAATCTGCCTGTACAAAGATGGTTTTCACACCCTTTTTTTCAAGATCGGCCTTGACGCGCAAGCCATTGTTTTCATTACGACCCGCGATCACAATACCTTTGCAGCCGCGATCAGCGAAGAGATGGGCGATGGTTTCACCCAGGCCCTGGGTGGAGCCGGTGACAACGGCGATTTTGCCGTCCATGGAAAGCTTGGAGAGCGAATCAGGGTTCATCATTTCACCTTGACGGCTTTGCCAGTTTGCCACGATTCGGTGGCGGCATCGGCCAGTTTTTGCGCCTGCAAGCCATCGTAACCATTGGGTTTTGCAGAAATTCCCTTGGCCAGACCATCGATGAAGCTGTTGACTTCGTTGGCGTACGCCGCGCTATAGCGCTCGGTGAAGAAGTTCATCACCGGATCCTCTTGAAATCCTTGGGCATTGGCGATCTCCACGGTGGTGGTGTGGACGTTGCCGGCGCGCAACATGCCCTTGGAGCCGTGGACTTCCATGCGCTGGTCATAGCCGTAAGTGGCGCGGCGGGAATTGGTGATGACGGCGATTTTCCCCGAGGCTGTAATCATTTGCACGGAGGCGGTGTCAACATCGCCGGCCTTGCCGATGGCCTTGTCCACAAGTGAGGAGCCAAGTGCGTGAATTTGCACGAATTCTTCGCCCACCAGAAAGCGCGCCATGTCGAAATCATGAATCATCATGTCGCGGTACAGGCCGCCGGAAATTTTGACATAATCCATAGGCGGTGGAGAAGGATCGCGGCTGATGATGGTGACCAGTTCCACGGCGCCGATGTCGCCTTTTCTGATGCGGGATTCCAAGGCAGCAAAGTTGGTGTCAAAGCGGCGGTTAAAGCCGATCATCAGGTTGGACTTGTTTTTCTCCACGACTTTCAAGCACTTGAGGATGCGCTCGACAGAGAGCGAGACGGGCTTTTCACATAGGATCGCCTTGCCGGCCTTGGATGCGGCTTCGATCAAATCGGCATGGGTGCCGGTGGGGGTGGCGATGAGGATGGCGTCCACGTCCTTGGCCTTGATGATATCCTCAACGCTGGCGACCTTGGCGCCCACTTCGGCGGCTAGGGCGGCTGCGGCTTTGGGCATGGCGTCGGCCAGATAGGCGACCGTGGCGCGGTCTGACTTGGCGATGGTGCGGGCGTGAACCTTGCCGATGCGACCTGCACCGAGAACGCCGAATCTGATCATGTTTGGTCTCCTTTTGGTTGGTTTTGGTGTAAAAAGTGAGGGGTCGGTTGCACCTTAGACGACAATTTTACGCCTGTCTTGAGTGCGCGGAGGTTCAAGCTTTGCATACTAGCATGTTTACAGAATGAACATTCTGAATTGACTTTTACTTGGAATTATTGTTTCGTTTTGTCAAGTAGGCAATCACGGCCCTTCGAGGCTGGCGACGGCGCGAGCACCTCAGGGTGGGGTATAGTCACAGGAGATAAGACATGACGGCACTGGATGTCATCACCATTGGGCGGTGCTCGGTTGATCTTTATGGGCAGCAGATTGGCTCGCGGCTGGAGGACATCGCTTCCTTTGCCAAATCGGTGGGCGGGTGCCCGTCCAACATTGCCATTGGCACCGCACGGCTTGGGCTCAAATCCGCTGTCATCACGCGGGTGGGCGATGAGCAGATGGGGCGGTTTGTCATAGAGCAGATGGCGCGCGAAGGGGTGGCGCTGGAGGGAATTGCCACGGACCCGGTGCGGCTCACCTCACTGGTGCTGCTGGCGGTGGAAAATGACAAAACCTTTCCGCTGATTTTTTACCGCGACAATTGCGCCGACGCGGCTTTGAGCGAGGCCGACATTGATGCGGCGTTCGTTGCGCGTTCTGCTTCGGTGCTGGTGACGGGGACGCATTTTTCCATGCCCGGCGCTGATGCCGCGCAAAGAAAAGCGATGCGGCTGGCGCGGGGACAAGGCTCAAAAGTTATTTTTGACATTGATTACCGGCCCAATCTCTGGGGGCTTGCAGGGCATGGGGCTGGCGAGGAGCGCTTCATCAAATCTGACCGCGTCTCCGCGCATTTAAAGACGATTTTGCCGGATTGCGATTTGATTGTGGGAACCGAAGAGGAAATTCATATCGCGGCCGGCATTGAAGATACGCAGGAAGCGTTGAAGATCATCCGGGCGCTATCCTCCGCCGTGATTGTGCTCAAGCGGGGGCCGATGGGCTGTGTGGTTTATCAGGACGCCATTGACGAGGGTATTGTGGGCCGAGGCTTTCCCATTGAGGTTTACAATGTGCTGGGCGCGGGCGACGGATTTCTGTCGGGATTTTTACGCGGCTGGCTGAAAGGCGAGGCGCTGGAGACCTGCGCCACTTACGCCAATGCCTGCGGGGCTTTTGCGGTGTCGCGGTTGATGTGTTCGCCGGAATATCTCACTTGGGCTGAGCTGCAATATTTTCTGAAACACGGCAGCGCCCACAAGGGCCTGCGCCATGACGAGGCGATCAATCATATTCACTGGGCGACAACGCGGGCCAGGCAGCCGGAGCAATTGCTGGCGCTGGCCATTGACCACCGGATGCAGCTTGAGGAGATGGCCGATGCGGCGGGGGCGCCGCGCGAGAAGATCGTAGGTTTCAAGCGCCTGGCGATTGCGGCGATTGGCCAAGTGGCCAAGGGCAGGCCGGGGTTTGGCACACTTCTGGATGACACTTACGGGCGTGACGCGATGTTTGATGCGGCGAAGCTCGGGCTTTGGGTGGGGCGGCCTTTGGAGAAGCCAGGTTCCCGGCCTTTGCAGTTTGAGTTCACGCAGGATGTGGGATCACGCCTGGTTGAATGGCCGGTG
>JANOTU010000605.1:0-2217 GCA_031416515.1 Hyphomicrobiales bacterium | reverse complement strand
CGGTTGTCCCCTCCATGGCTGGCCCCAAGCGCCCGCAGGACAAGGTGACATTGAGCGATGCAGCACCGGGCTTTGCCACGGTGATGGCGGATGAATTCAACAAGGCGGATGAGCTTTCCAGGCGCTTCAAGGTGGCGAACGCCAATTTTGATCTGGGCCACGGCGATGTGGTGATCGCCGCCATCACCTCCTGCACCAATACGTCCAACCCCAGCGTGATGATGGCGGCGGGCCTCCTTGCGCGCAATGCCGTGAAGCGGGGGCTTGCCGCCAAGCCGTGGGTGAAAACCTCGCTGGCCCCCGGCTCACAGGTTGTCACCGAATATCTGGCTTCATCTGGCCTGCAGAAAGATCTGAGCAAATTGGGCTTTGATCTGGTGGGCTATGGCTGCACCTCCTGCATTGGCAATTCCGGGCCGTTGCCGGAGAATATTTCTGATGCGGTCAAGACGCACGATATCGTGGCCGCCGCCGTCCTCTCCGGCAACCGCAATTTCGAGGGCCGGGTGAACCCGGATGTGCGCGCCAATTATCTGGCCTCGCCGCCCTTGGTGGTGGCTTACGCGCTGGCGGGATCGCTGAACATCAATCTCACCACCGATCCCCTGGGCCACGACAAAAAGGGCAAGCCAGTCTATCTCAAGGACATCTGGCCCACGGCCAAAGAGGTTTCTGATTTTGTGCGCAAGCATGTCACGCGCAAGGCCTTCGCCAAACGCTATGCCGATGTGTTCAAGGGCGATGCGCAGTGGCGCCGCATCAAGGTGACCAAGGGCATGACCTATGCCTGGGACAAGGCCAGCACCTATGTGGCCAACCCGCCATACTTCGAGGGCCTGTCGATGACGCCGCAGCCCTTGCAGGATGTGGCAGGTGCCCGCGTCCTCGGCCTGTTCCTTGATTCCATCACCACGGACCATATTTCGCCCGCTGGCGACATCAAGGCGGCATCTCCCGCCGGGGCCTATCTCAGCAGCCGGGGTGTTGAACGTCTCGATTTCAACTCATACGGCGCCAGACGCGGCCACCACGAGGTGATGATGCGCGGCACCTTCGCCAATATCCGCATCAAGAACCAGATGGTGCCGGGCGTCGAGGGCGGGGTCACCGTGCATTATCCGTCCACGGAGCAAATGCCGATCTACGACGCCGCGATGAAATATCAGGTCGAGGGCGTTCCCCTGGTGATTTTCGCATGCAAGGAATATGGCACGGGGTCATCACGCGACTGGGCCGCCAAGGGCACAAAGCTGTTAGGGGTCCGCGCCGTCATCGCCCAGAGCTTTGAGCGCATCCACCGCTCCAACCTCATCGGCATGGGCGTCATCCCGTTGCAGTTCCAGGAAGGCGAAAGCTGGCAGACCCTGGGCCTCAAGGGCGATGAAACCATCGCCATCAGCGGCATCGCTGAGGGCCTCAAGCCCCGTGCTGAAATGACCGTTGCAATTCGCCGCGCCGATGGCGCCACCGCCGCAGCAAAAGTCCAATGCCGCATTGATACGCTGGATGAGCTCGACTACTTCAAAAACGGCGGCATCATGCCCTACGTGCTGCGCAACCTGGCGCGGGCGGCCTGAATCTCCTCTCCCTTGGGAGAGGAAGGGGCCCGCGCCTTCGCGGGAAGGCGAGGGGAGGCGGTGCTAAACCATGAAGCGCCGGTTCCCCTCATCCTCCCGCGCGAAAAAGGGCGCGGGCCCCTCCTTCCCCCGAGGGGGAAGGGAAGTTATTGCAGCGCTGCCAGGAACTCCGCGTCCGGATAAGAATCCGCCGGCAGTCCCATCTTGATCTGCACATCCTTGACCGCAGCCCTGGTTCCTTTGCCAATTTTGCCGTCAATTTCACCCACGTCATAGCCCTTGCCTGCTAAAATTTTCTGCAGCTTCATGATTTCCTGATAGCTGAGCGGCGTCACTTCGCCGTTGCCGGGGCCGGCTTTGGGAGCGCCGTTGATTCTCGTGGCGAGGTAGGCGGCGGTGGTGGAATAAATCAGTGATTCGTTCCATTTGAGATAGGCGGTGATGAAATTCTCGTAGGCCAGGAACGCCGGGCCATTGCGGCCCATGGGCAGCAAAAGTGCTGCCGGGAAATTATCGGCCTTGAAGCCCTTGCCCACAGCCTTCACTCCCCATTCCGCCCACACTGAGCGGGGATGGGTGATGGCGATATCGGCCTGGTCCCAGGGCAGGTCGCGGGGCACACGCACTTCCTGCAGCCAGG
>JANOTU010000604.1:0-3931 GCA_031416515.1 Hyphomicrobiales bacterium | reverse complement strand
ACCACGGCCCTAAAGGCTTCGTCCATGGCTTCCGGCACCCAGTTGGGGCCGACGATGGCTGTCGCACCCTGGCTGATCGCGTTGCGGATCAGGTTGGCGGCATCGGCGCCAAGGTTGTCATAGTTCTGCGGGCCCAGCCAGGTCACCGAACCGCCCTGCTCCGCCGCAAGCTTGCCCGCATCTTCGGCGCCGCGCTTGACGATGGACCAGAACGAGTCATCGGCTTTGCCGCCGACCACAAAGATCTTGGCGCCTGCGGCCATGACCGCCGTTGAACTGACGGCCAGCACGACCGACGTGAGTGCAATCCGCATAAATTTACTGGTGATATTCATTTTTGTATCTTCCAAATTGAGGGGTCTGCCTGCGTTGAACTGTTTGGCCCTCAGCCCTTCGGACATGTTTTATGACACGCCGAAGGTCTGAGAAACCTTGGTTGCTTAGCGGTAGCCGGCCTTTGCGCCAGCCAATGTCGCGTCGATGTTGGACGCATCAACGATGCCAGGCCCGGTCAGGATTGGCGCTGTCGCGAGCTTGAGTCCGTAATTGACATAGGCGTCCGACAGCGTCACCGCCAGGAAGCCCTGCAGCCAGGGCTGCTGGTCGATTGCGTACAGCTGCGTGCCAGCCTTGATGCGCTCCAGATTGGTCTCGTTCATGTCGAATGTTCCAAGCTTGACCTTGGCGGTGGCGCCGGCCTGCTCAATGCCTACGGCGGCGGCGTCAGCATCGCCGGCCGAGATCGTCACCACGCCGTCGATGCTGGCATCCTTCAGGAGAGTGGCCTTGATGGCTTCAGCCACAGCGGTGGGGTTGCCAAAGCTGCTGGCGGGCAGCGGCAGTTGGGTGGATTTACCGCCCTGCTTGGCAATGCCGTCAGAAATGCCGCGGCAGCGATCCTCCAGATTTTGCGCGCCTGGAACCGTGTTGACGCAAATCACGTTCTTGGCGCCATGCGTGCCAAAATACGCGCCGCCAGCCAGACCGGCGGGATATTCTTCATTGCCAACATAATTGATGGCGCCCAGTTCCCTGGCCTTGTCAGCGCCGCCCGCGTTATAGAGCAACACCGGAATGCCGGCGGCAAGGGCTGCCTTGTAGGCTTCATCTTGCGCATCGGGAACCCAGTTGGGCGCAGCGATGACGCTGGCTTTCTGCGAAATGGCGGTGCGGATGAGGTTGGCGGCGTCGCCACCGATATTGTCGTAGGTCTGCAGTTGCAGATAGTTCACCTTGCCGCCATGCGCCGCCACGACCAGAGCGCCGTCATCAATGCCTTTCTTGACCTTCGCAAAGAATGCGTCGTCGGTCTTGCCGCCGATCACGGCAATCGTCACCCCCTCGGCCATGGCGAGTGTGGCGCTTGATGCCATCACGGCGATTGCGGCCACCGCGGCCATTGCCTTTACGATGTTCTTCATTGTCTACTTCTCCTCCTGGTTGCCGTCTTGTGACGGATTTACGAGATTTCGCACACGCCGTCAGCAGCTTTTGGCGCAGCAATTCAGCGACGTCCTTGAAAAACGCTGAATGAATGATAGAATTTTTATTTCCGTGCCAACGCTATCAGAACATTTGTTCTAAATCAGTGCAACATCAGAATCTCATATTTTTGATCATTAAAACATCAAAAAATTCTGCATTGCAGCATTTTTGCGGATTTTATCTCGCAGATGCGAAGATTCTGATTGATTTGATGTTTATTTCATCATGCTCGGCGAACAGGTTCAAGCGCGCTGCCAGGCTAAATTTATTCAAGACTCACCAGATACCCGGCGATGGCGGCGAGGTCTTCGGGGGGGAGTTTTGCGAGGTTGGTCTGCACTGAGCCCATGCCTCCGGATGACATTTTGTCGTAGCCCATGACTTCGCCGTACTGGAAGGCGGAAACCAGATCGGCGGCGTCCTTGTAGCGATTGCGCTCAATGAGACTGCGTATTGAGGGCACCTTGCCGACCCCTTCGGGATGGGGACCGCCGGCGAAGGTTTTAGATCTGTCGCTGGCCATGAAGAGATTGCGCGGCGTGTGGCATTCGCCGCAATGGCCGGGGGCGTTGACCAGATAGGAGCCACGGTTCCAGGATGGCGACTGCGAGGCATCGGCTTGCCATTTGGCGGTGTCGAGGCCAATCCATTTCCATAGGCCAAGGCCGCGGCGGAGCACGAAGGCCAGTGGAATGTCAGCCGTTTTGCGGGGCGAAACAACGGGTGTCAGATTGGCGAGATAGGCCTTGATATCGAGCACGTCTTGCGCCCGCATGGCGGCATAAGACGTATAGGGGAAGGCTGGAATGAAATGCTGGCCACCGGGCGACAGTCCCCGCTGCATGGCATTGACGAAATCGAGATCGCTCCAGGCACCGATGCCGGTTGCCGCATCGGGTGTGAGATTGGGGGGAAAGAGAATGCCGATGGGTGTCTTGAAGGGAGCGCCACCTGCAGGGACGCCAGCGGCCACATCTTTGAGATCAGGTCCGGGCTTGTGGCACGACATGCAGCCGCCAGCGTTGAACAAAATCTCGCCATTGGTGGCGTTGGCGGTATGCTGCGGAAGGTCCGCCAAGGTGAGCGGGCGCGGCGCGCTGAGGAGCCAGAAAGCAACAAGTCCCAGCCCTGCGAGCAGGGCCAGGACTGCGACATTGCGTTTCTTGAATAATTTCAGGACCGCTTATTCCTTCGGCCTGCGGAATTTTTCATGGCAGCCCTTGCAGGTGCCGCCGAGTTCCGGGAAGGCTGCCTTGAAGCCCGCCTCATCAGTGGTTGCAATCAAGGCCTGCATCTTGCCGTAATTGGCTTCACCCGCCGCCTTGAAGCCAGCGGCATCGGACCAGATTTCGGCCTTGGCCCAGGTCTCGGCAGTTTCGCCCTTCATGGTGTCTTCGCCCCACCACTTGCCCCAGTCGGCGCAAGCAGCGCCTGTGGCATCGGTTGCCGCCTTCACGGCTGCGGCGTCATAGGGCTTCTCGCCCTTGAACATTGGCACCATGACACCCATCATCTTGCCATTGGTTTTCATGCATTCCTGGCGCGCCTTGATTGCATCATCTGCAGCCGCGTGGGCCAGCGAGACACCCAGGCCAGCAATGAGAGCGCCGGCAGTTACAATTTTAAGCAGCTTTCCAAACAGCATATTTTCAATCCTCCACTTCTACTGAGATTTTTGAGAGACGCTTTCCCTCAGGCGCTTTTATGCCAAAAACATTGGCTCAGTTCCATCACAATTTCGTGACTGCGGATGAACCGCCGATGAACCGCGTGTTGGGCTTTGGTTCAGGCGGAAGAGCTTAGAGCTTCGTTAAGTTCACCGCTTTAGATGTTGTAACCCAGATGACCAAAATGACCAAGAAATCAACCGAACCAAAGCCATCCGGCCCCCGCCTCAGCCCTGAGCTTGATGAATTCCTGCACATGCTGAGCGCGCTTGAAACCCAACTCGCCAAGCCCCCGTCAGCGCGCTAGCGCCAATGCCGCGCTCACCGCCGCATGAAGTTCATTGCGGTTGGCGGGTTTCGGGAGTGCGATATCAAAGTTATCGCTCCACGAGGCCGACTGCATGGCATCAGCGAGAAAGGCCGAGAGCGCCATGATCGGGGCCTCGCTGCCCAGCTTGCGGATGAGACAGGCCGCGGTGATCCCGTCCATCACCGGCATTTCAATATCGAGCACAATCACATCAAAATGTTTCGCGCTCGCCGATTTCACCGCTTCTTCGCCATGAATGACGGCATCGACATCGCAGCCCATGGCTTTCAGCATGGCGGCAGTGAGCAGCCGCACCGGGTCTGAATCCTCCGCCAGCAACAGGCGTGGCCGGTAGCCATCAGGGCCCCTCAAGGACAGGGCTTTGCGCTCAGGGATCACCGTGGACAACATCAAGGGGGAAATTCCTTTTGAACTCGAATGCACACGCTACGAGCGTCATGGTTTTCAA
>JANOTU010000603.1:0-6718 GCA_031416515.1 Hyphomicrobiales bacterium | reverse complement strand
CCGAATCCCAGAACTCCAAGGCATCACACCCCTGAACTCCCGGAAGCCGCCAGACGCCATGCGCACGATACACATTGGCGTCAAGAGCCGATTCCTCCCATCCCGGTCACCGTCGCGAACGAAACCCCTTCTGGGAGGATGGCGAACGTATAGCGAACATATAATTCCCTGTCAAGGACTATTTTCAAGTCCGACCCGGGAGGGTTGGGGGCGGCAGGGCAACCTGGCGCAGAGCCAAGCCCGGAAGCGGCAAAACCCTGCCCGCCATCGCCCGCCCAATTTTTGAGAATGCCCGCCTATTGCTGATTGAACGCGCGCTGTCTCGAACTCTCTTCTTTCAATGTGATTTTATCGTTCAGTTCAGGCCGCAGCATTTCTTGTATTTCTTGCCTGAGCCGCAGGGGCACGGATCGTTCCGGCCGGCCTTTGCGGGAGCAGGCGCGGCCCGCAGCGGCGACGAAGCCGGGCGCGGCTGGCTGAGCCGCCAGTCATTGAGGGCGTCGACCCAGGGGCCGATCAGGCCTGGCGCGGATTCGGTCAGGCGTTCCTGCACGTCCTGATCGAGCTGGCTTTCGCGCTTGGCGATGGCGATGAGGCTGCGCAGCCCCGCCAACGCCGCAATGGCAGCATCGTTATTGCTGATCAGGAGGGGGTTCCAGGAATCGGGCGCTATCGCCATGGCGCGGTCAAAGCCTTCCGCCCAAAGCTCCCACAGGATTTCGTCATTGGTCGCGTCGACAGGCAGCAGCGGCTCATAACACAGCTCATTCTCATAGAGGTGGCCGGCGATGTTGTTGTAATGCAGCATGATCATGCCGATGATGGTTTTCATCTCGTCGAAGTCTGCAAAGACGGATTCATGCTCGGGAGCGCCGCTCAGGCTCCAGATGCGCGGCAGCCACAGGCTGGGCATGATCAGGGCCGGGCACAGGATAACGCCGGTGAGAAAGCCATCCAGCTCCTCCAGCAACATGGTTTCCTCGCCATGATCGAGATCAAGGAGGAATTCCTCCAGCTGTTCCAGCCAATCCTCGCCAGCTTCCATGAGCGCTCCTGTGGTGACACGTGTCGCAAGGATGGAATGGGCGGAGGGGAAGGTCAAGACTTTGTTGGCGGGCGCCGCCCGCGCTGGCGTCACGACTGCACTTGCACTAACATTCAATTCGGACCACCCGATAGGGCTGAAAACGACGACATCGCGTGCAAATTCCTGACCGTGTGATCCGTAATTCTTGCAACACGCCAGGAGGCACCATGTCCAAGATCGAACCCCAGATTGACCTCACCGAAATGACGGTCGAAAAAGTGCAGGAGGGCTTTTCCTCGGGCACTTTCAATTCAGAAAGCTTGACCAAAGCCTATCTCGGCCGGATTGCGGAGTTTAATCCCTCCTATAACGCCATCGTATTCTTGAATGAGGATGCCATTGCCGATGCGCGGGCGATCGATGCTCGCCGCGCCGCCGGCGAAAAGCTCGGCCCGCTTGCGGGAGTGCCGATCGTCGTCAAAGACGCCATGGATATGAAGGGCTTCCCCACAACGGGTGGGTGGGAGCTGCTGTACAGCAAGACTGGTGGTGTGGATCTCTACCCGGAAACGGATGCGCCCGTGGTTGCGCGCATGCGCAAGAGTGGGGCGGTCATCCTTGGCAAGACAAACATTCCGATCCTCAGCCATACGGGTTCCCATGCCAATGGAAGCTGGGCGGGCTCGACCTACAATTCCGCCGGCCGCGAATTTCTGCCAGGTGGCAGCAGCGCAGGCACGGCAACCGCTGTTGGCGCGAATTTGTGTGTCCTGGGTCTGGCCGAGGAAACGGGTGGATCGATCCAGAACCCAGCTTCCGCACAGGGCCTAGTGGGCATCAAACCGACTTTCGGACTTGTTCCCAACTCCGGCGTCATGCCGCTGTCGAGTTTGCGGGACGTAGTCGGCCCCATCGCGCGCTGCGTCCGGGATGCAGCCATGACCCTCGATGCGCTGGCCGGGTTCACAATTGAAGATCCAAAAACCGTTGCCTGTGTCGGCCGTCGGCCGAAGGGTGGCTACACGTCCAAGCTCGACGCCAGCGCATTGCGAGGCAAGCGCATCGGTCTTTACGGCTCGGGATGGCGGACGCTGCCCCTGAGCGATGAGACGGCCAGCCTGTATGAACGAACCCAGAAAGAACTTCAGAAGCTTGGAGCCGATCTCGTCGTCGATCCGTTTTCGGGCTCTGGTTTTGCGGATCTGCGCAAACCGTCGATTCCTGGCGCTGAATTCGATGGCCGGGGATTGGAGTCGATCTGTTACGACCTCGAATGCTATCTCCAACGCCTGGGCCCCAATGCTGCGCTCAAGACCTTTGCGGATTTTGCCCGGGCGACGGCCTCTCAGAACGCGTTCGGTCCGAAAGGCGTACTCAGCTGGATGCACAATGTCCCAGAGTTCGCCCAGGCGTACCAGAACCCCTCGAGTCCGCCCGACATGTCGAACTTCATCGCGCTGCGGGAGACGTATCTCGGGATCTTCAACCGTGTGTTCGAGGATCAGCAGTTGGATGCTGTTGCCTTTCCGCAGATGCGCGAGTCACTTGGTCCACTGCATGGCGATGATTACATACATGAGACCGTTGTCAGCGAAGTCAACATCGCGGGGCTGCCGGCCGTCACGGTTCCGGCGGGCTTCTACGCCTCGGGTGCTCCCTACAACATCGTCATCGTGGCGCCACAATGGACTGAGGCAGATATCCTCGCCATCGCCTATGCGTATGAGCAGGGCACACGCCATCGCAAGGCGCCCGCTCTGAAGAAGCAATAACAGGATAGCCTGACGCGCCGTCGCAGCGTTTCGCGGCGGCCGTCATTTTATTGTATGCCGTTCGGAAGTCGGCGCGCTCGTGATCCTCAAATGCCAGTCCAGCGAACCCTGACCGCGCATCTGATGCTTTCGGACGCCCATCTGCCGAGCTTCAGCGTTACACTGCGAGATAATCCTGCATCGCGTTTGTGGCTTCCAGTTCTTTGCGCGAACCTTCAGCTACGATCTGTCCGTTTTCGATGATCACGCAGTGGTCGGTCATGCGGAAGACCATGGGCACGTTCTGCTCGACGATCAGGATTGTCAGTCCCTGTTCACGGTTGATACGGGTAAGATTGTCGGCAATCTGCCGGACGAGAACCGGCATGATGCCGTCCGAGGGTTCATCAAGAAGAATGATCCTGGGATGCATCATCAGCCCGCGGCCGATGGCGAGCATTTGCTGCTCGCCTCCGCTCATGGTCCCTGCCTTCTGATCAAGGCGCTCCTTCAGTCGCCCGAAATAGCCGAACACTTCTTCCATCTTTGAGCTGAGCGCTTTTCCGGAGGCGAGCCGCCCCATTTCCAGATTTTCCCGGACGGTCAGATCCTGAAATATCCCGCGGCCCTGCATGATCGTTGCAATACCGGCCTGGGCCCGCTGGTGAGGGGGCCACCGGGTCATGTCCTCGCCCCCGATGTGAATGGTGCCCGCCGTCGGAGGATTGAGGCCGGCCAAACACCTGACCAGCGTACTCTTTCCCATACCATTGCGGCCCAGAACGCCAAGGATGGATCCAGAAGGGACCTTGAGCGAAATGCCCCGCAGCACCTCGCCATCGCCATAGCCGGTCCGCACCTGGTCGAGCACAATGTCCATCATTCCGTTCCCAAATAGATGTTGCGAACATGCTCGTCGCTCGAGATTTCGTCGTAGGAGCCCTCCTTGAACACCTTGCCCAGATGCAGCACGGTGATTGGCGCCTGCAGGTCCCTGATAAACTTTATGTCGTGTTCAATGATGATGGCGGCAAGGTGAAGCTTTGCCGTCAGTTCCCGGATGAGGCGCCCCGTCGCATGGGTTTCCTCCGCTGTCATCCCCGCCGTCGGTTCATCGAGGAGAAGAAGGCGCGCATTGTTACCGAGCAGCAAGCCGATCTCCAGCCACTGCCGCTGTCCATGGGAGAGGCGTGAGGCGGGCACGTCCGCGAGTTCCACCAAGCGGATGTATTCCAGCACTTCAGCAATGCGGGCCTTGCGCTTGCTCCCTGGCACGCCGCCCGCGATTACGGCGAGTTCCACGTTCTCATGAACACTGAGGCCCTGGAATACTGAAGGTGTCTGAAATTTCCGGACGATGCCAAGCCGCGCGCGCTGGCTCACGCTGAGACGCGTGATGTCCTTCCCCTCATAGGCAATTCTCCCCTCTGTAGGGAGTTGATGCCCTGAGATCATGCTGATCAGGGTGGTCTTGCCTGCGCCATTCGGGCCGATGATGGAGCGTATCTCCCCGGAATTGAGCGTCAGGTTGACGTCCTGGATGGCCACGAGGCCTGAGTAGCGCTTGGTGAGCCCGCTGATCGAAAGTAGGTCACTCATGCCGCAGCCTTCTTGGCCTTGCTGGCAAGGCGCTCGATCGCGCCTGCAACGCCCCCCTTGAAATAAGCAATCGCCGCAATGAAGACGAGGCCGAGAACGAGTTGCCAATAGGCCGGTGTGATGGCGCTCAGCAGGTTCGAAAGCGAAGAAACCATAACTCCGCCCAGCAGGGCGCCAATCAGCGATGTGCGCCCGGCTATTGCGACCCAGACCACGACTTCAGTGGAAAAGAGCACGCCGCCGAGTGACGGAGACACGAAGCCAGAATGAACGGCATAAAAAGAACCAGCAAGGCAGGCGACGATCGCAGACAGCGAAAAAACCATGGTCTTATAGAAGGTCGAACTGACGCCGAGGGACACCATGCGCATCTCATTCTCGCGAATCCCGACGACAATTTTCCCATGGGCAGAGCGCGTGAACATGTGGAGCGCGGCGTAGGTGATCATTACGAAGGCGAGTATGAAGTAATAGACCTTCACGTCATCGAAAAGATCGGTTGACCACCCAAAAAACGAGAGGGATGGCCTCAACAGAAACATGCCATTCCACCCACCAGTCCACTGCGATTGGCTGACTGCGAGCTGTTCGATCACGATGGAGAGGGCCAGTGTCACCAGCACAAAATAGGCATCCTTCACGCCCGCGCTGAAGAGGAAATAGCCAATCAGGCCCGCTACGGCGGCACCCGCCGCGGCAGCTGCGAGCAGCCCCAGGTAAAAGCCGTTGACCGGGAGTGACATGCTCATCATCAGGCCGACGGCGTAACCGCCGATTGCAAAGAAGCCTGCCTGTCCGAAACTCAATATTCCCGTGAACCCCCACAGCAGAGCCAGGGACATGGCGAGTACGCCGAATGTCAAATACTGCGGCAGGATGTAAATGATGTAACCCGCGTGAAAGAGGGGCAGAAGCGCCAGCCCGGCGAACACAATGGTTGCGAAGACCGCTTCTCCCCGCCCGCTCCACATTTTGGGGCCCGTCTGGTTTGCAACAATGCTGGATTGATGGGTCATGACCGGGACGAGAGAATTCCACGTGGGAAGAAGCGCAACAGGACGACGGCAAGAACGAAGACAATTGTCTGCGCGAAGACCTGACTGGTAGCGAGCGCGAACAAGGTTTCCGAACCACCGATGACAAAGCTGCCTACGAGAGTGCCCTGAACGAGTTGGCCCAGTCCTCCCAGTGTGACGACGAAGAAGGAGCGGACAAGGTAAACATTGCCGATGTAGGGATCTACGCTCAACATTGGGCTGATCAGGGCGCCAGCCAACCCGGCGAGGAAGGCGCCAAATACGAAGACCTGCTTGTAGAGTTTCGACACGTCGAGGCCCAGCAGACTCGATACCTCACGGTTCTGGATGAGGGCGCGCACCCTGAGGCCCAAGCTCGTCTGCTTGTAAAGGTAGCCCACGCCGACCATCAGCATGAGGGAGAGGAGGGCCACCAGGGCTCTGTAGGTTGGAAGTTCGAACGGACCGATGTTGATGGTGCTGGGAAGCGGATTGGGCACATTCCTGAATTCGGTGCCGAACACGATCTTGATGACCTCCGTCGCGACGAGAAAGAAGCCCCAGGTGAGCAAGAGTGTTTCGAAGGGGCGATCATAGAAATGACGGATGAGAAAGTGTTCGAGCACCAAGCCCACCAGTCCCACCCCTAGCGCCGCGATGATTACGGCCAGTGGGAATGGCACACCTAGCGATGTCGTCGCCCAGGTAAAATACGCGCCAAGCGTCATCATGGCCCCGTGGCCCATATTGATGACGCCGATGAGCCCGAAGATCACCGCAAGCCCCGACGCTGCAAGCATCAGAATAAGCGTGATCAGAGCGGCATCGATGAGAACATCTATGAGCGAAAATACCATCTTTGCCCTCAATGGAACAGGCAGCCGCCCGCCGGTGTGGCGGGCGGCTGCGGCTTGCCTTGGATCAGAGCGGCAAATCGCACTTCGCTGGGACGGGCGTCACGGCATCAAAGAACTGCACCTGTTCGAACATGTCGTTCACGCTCGTCCAGCCGGACCGCACCTTCCTCAGGTAAGAAGGCAGGACTGCCTGATGGTCTGCCGCCTGCATCGTCAGGGAGCCCTGTGGCGCCTTATCGAACGTCGATCCGCGCAGCGCGTCGCGCACCTTGTCCGTCTCGGTCGATCCGGCCTTGGCAATTGCCTGAGCAAGCAAGTGGGCTGCGTTGTACATTCCGACACCCACCGTGTTCATCAGCATGTCGTTGCCGAACTTCTTGAAAAGAGCGTCAAGGAAGGTCTTGTTGTTCGGCGTATCGATCGACATAAAGTAGTCGAAGCTGACATAAGTCCCTGCCGATACCTCTG
>JANOTU010000602.1:0-5022 GCA_031416515.1 Hyphomicrobiales bacterium | reverse complement strand
TCCGGCGGCATTCATCACCTCTGCTACGAGGTGGCCGACATTCTTTCGGCTCGCGACCACCTCACAGCGACCGGCGCCCGCGTTCTCGGCCCCCCCAAGATCGGCGCTCACGGCAAACCTGTTCTGTTCCTCCATCCCAGGGATTTCTGCGGCACTCTCATTGAACTGGAGCAGGCATGAGCATCACCAGCGCGATAGCGATCTACTTCATCATCTGGTGGATGTGCCTGTTCATCGTCCTGCCCTTTGGCGTGCGCAGCGCCCATGAAGCGGGCGAGCGCGTGGCCGAAGGCCATGATGCCGGCGCCCCGGTGCGGGCGCAGATGGGCCGCAAGGCTCTGATGACCACAGTGCTGGCCACAATCGTTTTCGCAGGGGTCTATTGGGCCATCACCCAGGGGTGGATATTTCCGGGTTGAGCGAGCTGACTTGTGTTCGCCTTGGTTTGCCGTAAAAGGGCGCAAAGCTTAATTTACCGGGGATTCTGATGCGCCTTTCGCAATATTTCATGCCGATTCTGCGGGATGAACCCAAGGAAGCCGAGATTGTTTCGCACAAGCTGATGCTGCGCGCCGGCATGATCCGGCAGGAGGCGGCGGGGAGCTATTCGTGGCTACCCACGGGCTTCCGCGTGCTCAAGAAAATAGAGCAGATTGTGCGCGAGGAGCAGAACCGCGCCGGGGCCATTGAAGTGCTCATGCCCACCATCCAGCCCGCCGATCTCTGGCGCAAATCCGGGCGCTATGAGGCTTACGGCAAGGAAATGCTGCGCATCAAGGACCGTCACGACCGCGACATGCTGTTTGGCCCCACCAACGAGGAAATGATCACCGACATTTTCCGGCAAGGGTCGCAGAGCTACAAGGACCTGCCGCGCAATCTCTATCACATCCAGTGGAAATTCCGCGACGAGGTGCGCCCGCGTTTTGGTGTCATGAGAGGCCGCGAGTTCCTGATGAAGGACGCCTATTCTTTCGATATCAGCCGCGAGGCGGGGCAACACTCCTATAACAAGATGTTCGTGAGCTACCTGCGCACCTTCGCCCGCATGGGCCTGAAGGCGGTTCCCATGCGCGCCGAAACCGGACCCATTGGCGGATCGGACAGCCACGAGTTTCTCATTCTCGCCGAGACCGGCGAATCAGAAGTGTTCTTCGACAAGGATTTTTACGACATGGATTGGTCGGCCTTCGAGATCGACTATGATGATGTGGGCGCTGTGGCCAAGGTGGTCGAGACCTTCACCTCGAAATATGCGGCCACTGAAGAAAAGCACGACCAGGCGGAATTTGAACGCCGCGTTCCCCAAGAGCGCCGCCTGACGGGCCGCGGCATTGAAGTAGGCCACATCTTCTTTTTCGGCTCAAAATATTCCGAACCCCTGGGCTGCGAAGTGCAAGGGCCGGATGGCAAGAAAGTTGCGGTGGAATCAGGTTCATACGGTATTGGTGTCTCGCGTCTCGCAGGCGGAATTATTGAAGCCAGCCACGACGCGGCCGGAATCATCTGGCCGGAGGCGGTAGCCCCCTTCAAGGTGGGGCTGATCAGTCTCAAGGCCGGTGATGCTGAGGTCGATGCAGCCTGCATGAAGATTTACAAGGCGCTCGACGCCAAGGGCGTTGAAGTGCTCTATGATGACCGCAGCGGCACACCGGGTGCCAAGTTCGCGGTGATGGATTTGATCGGCCTGCCCTGGCAGGTGATCATCGGCCCGCGCGGCTTGAAAGACGGCATCGCCGAAGTCAAGAACCGCAAGACCGGTGCCCGCGAGAATGTGGCCCTTGATCAGGTCGTGCAGCGCTTCTCCGCCTGATGAACAGGACCCTTCCCGATACCAAGCCGTTCGCCGCTTTCGAGTGGATGCTGGCGACGCGTTATCTCCGCGCCCGGCGCAAGGAAGGGTTTATCTCGGTCATCTCGCTGTTCTCTTTTCTGGGCATCCTGCTGGGCGTGGCCACCCTCATTGTCGTCATGGCCGTGCTCAACGGCTTTCGTGCTGAACTGCTCGACAAGATCCTCGGTTTCTCTGGCCATGTGAGCATCTACAAGCAGGATGTCTCGCCGATTGGCGAATACCGCAGCATTCAATTGCGTCTGCAAAAAACCGAAGGGGTCACCCGCGTCATCGCCATGGTCGAAGGCCAGGCCATGGCCTCGTCGGTCCGCAGCAATACGGGTGCCCTGGTGCGCGGCATCTCTGACGCCGATATCCTGAAGCTGACAAGCCTGAACAACGCCGACCTCCGCACAGCGATCATCGATATCGCCAAGCCGGATGAAAAGGCTTCGCTTGCAGGCTTTGAAAAATCTGAAGGGGTGGCTATTGGCGAACGCCTCGCCTGGCGGCATCAGGTGGTCCTCGGCGACCGGCTGACCATTATCTCGCCCGATGGGCCGGACACTGTCATCGGCAACACGCCGCGCATCCGCGATTATCCGGTGGTGGCCATATTCAAAGTCGGCATGTCGGATTACGACGAGAATGTCATCTATATGCCGCTAGCCGAAGCGCAGGATTTCTTCAATTCCGATGGCGGCGTCACCATGCTGGAAGTCATGGTGGAAAACCCTGACGCCGTAGAAGCCAGTCTGCCGGCCATCCAGACAGCGGCTGGCGTGGAGATGCAGACGCAAAGCTGGAAACAGCGCAACAGCGCCTTTTTCAACGCACTGGCGGTGGAGCGCAATGTGATGTTTCTGGTGCTGACGATGATCATTCTGGTTGCCGCCCTCAACATCGTCTCAGGCCTCATCATGCTGGTGAAAGACAAGGGCCACGACATCGCAATACTCCGCACCATGGGGGCTACGCGCGGAGCCGTGCAGCGGGTGTTCTTTCTGACCGGTGCCGCCATCGGCGTGGCCGGAACGCTTGGCGGCTTCATCGCAGGGCTCCTCATCTGCCTCAATGTCGAGAGCATACGCAAATTCATCCAGTGGATTTCAGGCGTCGATCCCTTCAATGCCGAACTCTACTATCTGGCGCAACTGCCAGCCAAGATGGACCCATGGCAGACATTCCTGATCGTGATGATGTCGCTGGTCCTCTCCTTCCTCGCCACCCTCTATCCCTCCAGGCGCGCCGCCAATCTCGATCCGGTCGAAGCGCTGAGGTATGAGTGATGGCCAGCGTTCCGGCACTGGCGCTGAAGCGCGTTGCGCGCACCTATTCCGAAGGCAAGGGCAGGCTCGATATCTTTCACGATCTCGATCTTGAAGTTCACTCTGGCGAGATCGTGGCGCTGGTCGGCCAATCGGGATCAGGCAAATCCTCGCTGCTGCATATCGCTGGACTTCTTGAAGCGCCAACGGCAGGCGAAGTTTACATCGCCGGGCAAAACTGCACAGCCCTTGATGATGCCGCGCGCACCCGCATCCGCCGCATCGGCATTGGCTTTGTTTACCAGTTCCACCATTTGCTTCCTGAATTTTCCGCCCTCGAAAACGTCATGATGCCGCAGCTCATCGCCGGCGAAACCCGCGAAAGTGCCGCGACCCGCGCCAAAGAATTGCTTACCCGCATGGGTCTTGCTCCCCGCATTGATCACCGCCCGGCAGAGCTGTCGGGTGGCGAGCAGCAGCGCGTGGCCATTGCCCGCGCCATCGCCAACCGGCCGCTGCTGCTGATTGCCGATGAGCCAACCGGCAATCTTGATCCAACCACAGCAGGCCAGGTGCATCAGGAACTTTTGCGCCTAATCCACGAAGAAGGACTGGGCGCTCTCGTTGCCACCCATAACCATGAGCTGGCAGCGGGCATGAGCCGTATCGCGCGCCTGGAGAATGGGAGGATTCAGTGAAGGCCGTATTCTCTGCAAATCAATTGGCCCATGCGCCCACATGGTTTCTGTCAAAGGGCGAAATGGTCGATTACCCGGAATCGCCAGACCGCGCCCGCGCCCTGATGGAAGGTGTGCGCATGGCGGGGGCCAACATCTTCGGCAACCGCAAATTCGCGCCTACGATGTATCGCCGCGTGCATGCGCAAGGCTATGTTGATTTTCTCACACAAGGCTTCGCCGCGTGGAAAGAAGTTGAAGGCGCGGGGCCTGAACTGATGCCGAGCTTGCGCCCCACAATCCTGCCATTGCTCAAGAATGAATCGGTGTTAGCCCAGGCGGGCCAATACATGATGGATTTCTCCTGCGCCATCATGGAGCACACATGGAAATCCGTGGAGGCCTCGGCACTCACTGCGGTGACAGCCGCCGACATGGTGCTGAAAGGCGACGCCATGGTCTACGCCCTGTGCCGTCCGCCGGGCCATCACGCCTACGGCAACCGCGCCGGCGGCTTTTGCTACCTCAACAACACCGCCCTTGCCGCGCAGCATCTCCGCGGCGTTCACCGAAAAGTGGCGATCCTCGATATCGATGTCCACCACGGCAACGGCACCCAGTCGATCTTCTATCGCCGCGCTGATGTGCTGACCGTGTCAATCCACGCTGACCCGCAGAATTTCTATCCCTTCTATTGGGGCGGGGCAGACGAAGTGGGCGAGGCCGAGGGCAAGGATTTCAACGTCAACTTGCCTTTGGCCGTGGGCGCCGGCGACGATGCTTGGCTTTCCGCCCTTGAAACAGCGCTTGAGAAAATCAGAAATTATGAACCCAGCGCGCTTGTTCTGGCGCTCGGCCTGGATGCCCATGAGGCTGACCCACTGAAAGGCGGCACGGTGACAACGGCAGGCTTTGCGAGCATCGCCCAGGCCATCGCCGCCCTGCAATTGCCCACGGTCATCGTGCAGGAAGGCGGTTATCTCACGGCGCATCTCTCCAACAACCTCTCCACCTTCCTGCGCGCCTTCAAGGCCGCGCACCGGCTGGAAGCAAAAGGTGGTAGCGCATGAAGCATTTGATTACCCTTTCCTCCCCCCTCGCGGGCTAATGAATGCACACATCTTTTGTCCTTCCTATGCGAGCGCTTCTGTGATTCTGTGTGCCTACACCAGTGATTCGGTTGTAAGGAGGTCTGGCCATGGCTGCAATGGGGCTTGGGTCGTTCGGCGACGAGCGGCTGCGA
>JANOTU010000601.1:0-2189 GCA_031416515.1 Hyphomicrobiales bacterium | reverse complement strand
ACCCGGCGATCTATTTCACCGTGCTGGGCGAACCCGCCCTGAAAATGCTGCGCTACCAGCAGCAATATTCCTTCTTTGATCTCGCAAAGATGGGCAAGGCGGTGCGCTTCATCAACCTGTCCGAAGTGGTGCTGGGAAAGGATCTGGAAGCGGTGCTGGCGGACATCATCGCCCAGGTCACAGCCCTCAATCCGGGCATCGTCGTGGTCGATTCCTTCCGCACCGTGGTGCGCAGGGCTTTCGCCACCACCGGTGAACTGGAGATGCAATCCTTCATCCAGCGCCTCGCCCAGTTCCTGACCAGTTGGCAAGCCACCACATTTCTGGTCGGCGAATACGTCCAGGAAGAAATGCGCGACAATCCGATCTTCACCATCGCCGACGGCCTGTTCTGGCTGTCGCAGGTGCCGGACAGAAACTCCGTCGGGCGCAAGCTGCAGATCATCAAGCTGCGCGGCCAGGAATCGGTGCCGGGCCTGCACACCATCCGCATCAGCGGCGACGGCCTGCAGGCCTTCTCGCGGACGCTGGGATTTGTTGCCCAGGAGAAGAGACCGGCGCGGCGGCGCAGGCTTTCGATGGGCATCCCCGAGCTCGACAAGATGATGGGCGGCGGCATTCTCGAAGGCGACAGCCTGCTGGTGGCGGGCCCTTCGGGCACCGGAAAATCGGCACTCGCCACGCAATTCATCGCTGCGGGCCTCCGTAACGGCGAACCGGGCATTATCGCCATTTTCGAAGAACGCCCGAAAGGCTACACCAGCCGGGCCGACAGTTTTGGCCTGGATCTGAAATCCCCGCAGGACGAGGGCAAGCTCGAAGTCATTTATATGCGCCCCCTCGATCTTTCGGTGGATGAAACCATGCAGGAAATTCTCGACGGCGTCAAAAGGGTCGGCGCCAAGCGGCTGGTGATCGATTCGCTGGTCAGCCTCGAGATGGCCTTGGCGCCCGGTTTCCGCGAGGATTATCGCGAGTCGCTGTACCGCATGATCGTGGCGCTGACCGGCGCCGGGGTGACGATTCTCAGCACCGTTGAAGTGGAAGATAATTTTACCGGGTTTTCCTTCAGCCACTATACCATCTCGTTCCTCACCGACGACATCATCAGGCTGCGCTATGTCGAGATCGACGGCCAGCTGCGCAAAGTGCTGGTGGTCATCAAGATGCGCGGCGGCAATCACAGCAAGGACATCCGCGAATATGTCATCTCCGACAAGGGTGTGGTGGTCATCAGCCCGCGCAACACAGACTATGTGGGGCTGACCACGGGAATTCCCACGCGAACCGGCCCGCAACCGGCCCAGGCGGTGGAAGCCCCGCCGGAACCCAGGGCGAGGAAGTAGAGGCGCGCAAGGAACACTTCCGCCTTGAAACCGTTAATGGCCAGTATCGGATGATTGACGTGACCCCGGAAGATAGCGCAAAGATGCTGGCGATGAACGAAGCCTTGGTGCTGGGTTCGCTGCGCCAGCATGAACTCGCCCAGGCCTCGGACCATTTGAGCCAGCAACTCTACGCGTTGAACGCAAAATTGCACCGGGAAATCGCTGAGCGCGAGCGCAGCGAGGCGCTGTTGTCTTGCCAGAAGAAAGCCTTCGAAATGGTCGCGGTGGGAGCGCCGCTGATTGAGGTGCTTGAATTTCTGGCCCTCGCCACCGAACGCCAATCGCCGCAGCACCTGTTGGTGGCCATTCATCTCCTGGATAAATCCGGCGCGCGCTTTGAGCAAGCCGTAGCGCCGAGCCTGCCGCCCGGATACCGCCAGGTCATCGATGGCATGGCGATTGATTCCGATATCGGCCCGTGCTGCGCAGCGGTGGCCCAGCGCCAACGGGTGGTGGTGCCCGACATTGCCGCCAGCAAGGCGTGGCCGGCCTTCGCCGCCCGGGTGTTGCCGCTGGGGCTTCGCGCCGCGTGGTCAGAACCCATCTTTTCCGCGTCCGGCGCTGTCCTCGGAACCTTTGTCAACTTTTGCCGCGAGGCGGGCGAGCCTGATCCGCAAACTGCGGCGCTGGACGAAATCGTGGCGCGAACGGCAGCGATTGTCATCGAGCGCAAGCAGGCCGAGGCAACGCTGCTGGAAAGCGAGGCCTTCAGCGTGAGCGTCTTCGAAGCCAACCCCGACTGCATCAAGATTATCGACGCCGGTGGCCATATCGAGCGGATGAACGCCAACGGTCAGTGCC
>JANOTU010000600.1:0-1965 GCA_031416515.1 Hyphomicrobiales bacterium | reverse complement strand
CCAATCCGGGTACCACAACGGGCAAGCTTCTCGGGGCCTGCTTTGACTGGTGGGCGCATTTTGCGTCAAGCAGCAGCGCGGTTTCCGCCATCCAGACACCCATCGTGATTCTGGCCGTCATGACCACCAAAACTGGCCTGGGAAATTACATGCCGGCTGGCGCCGCGCCAGCCCATGTCGAGATCCTGGCGGAGATGGAGCCGATTGAATATCAGGACATGGTGAATTGGGTGGCGCTGAATGACGTCAGCAAAGCGTCTGACGCTATCTACCTGCGCAATCAAATCGATGATTTTTTTCCCAACCGCAATGAGAAGTTCCACTTGTCCGTTATCGAGAGAAAAGTCGCCGCCTGGATCACTGCCGCTGAATGAACGGAGACTGCCATGAGCGCCATCCCGCAAGCCCCGGCCACTGAAGCCCCCTCGCCAATCCAGTTTTATCGCTCGCCTGTTCCGGGAACCGCCGCTGCGGCTCCGGCTGCGCCCAAAGTGATCAAGGCAGCGCCGCGCAACGCCATGGACACCCCCGACCGCTACTACGCCGACCCCGACCTTGAGGCCGCCGTCAACACGGCCCTGCTGCTCGGCATGCCCCTGCTGCTCACCGGCAGGCCCGGCTGCGGCAAGACCCAATTGGGACGCGCGGTGGCCCATGCGCTGGGCTACCGGCCTTTCAAATTTGAAACCAAGTCAACCTCCCAGGCCAGGGACCTGTTTTACCTGTTCGATGTGGTGGGCCGCTTCCAGGCCCGTCAGACGGACGCCGATGATTCAGCGACTGATCCCAGATATTTCATCCGCTATCAGGCCCTGGGGCTTGCCATTCTCCTGTCGCAAACCCGGCCCCCCTTGCAGCATCTGCTGCCATTGTTCAGAACCGCCGCCGACAAGGATGATGAAAATGCGCTGCTGGCCGCGGATTGGGGCGGCGGCCAGCGCTCGGTGGTTGTGGTTGATGAGGTTGACAAGGCGCCGCGGGATTTTCCCAATGACATTCTCAACGAGATTGAGCGCTTGTCCTTCACCATTCCTGAGATCGGCGGGCAGCGGGTGCCGCCCCCGCCCGATGAATTCCGGCCCTTCGTGGTGTTCACCAGCAATTCTGAAAAGCAATTGCCGGATGCGTTTTTGCGGCGCTGCCTCTATTACCACATCGAAGAACCAACGCGCGAACGCCTGCTCGATATTGTCGAGGCAAGGCTGAGATCGGCTGCTGATCCAAGATTTGATCTCGGCAGAGGCGATGCGCTGGTCGGCAGCGCCGCCACGCTTTTCACCCAGCTTCGCGACGGCGCCGAGGTGGCCCTCAAGAAGCCGCCGGGCATCGCTGAATTTCTCAATTGGCTGCAGGCCCTTGGCGGCATGGGGGCTGATCATGGCACCAGGCTTGGCGATCAACCAAATGAAATCGTCGAGCGCAGCATGACCGTCCTGCTCAAATTCAAGGACGACCGCGATGCGGTCCTTCCCATGCTGCGCGGCCTTTTGGAAAAAGCATAGGCGCCAAGGTGCAGGCCGAGGCCACAGCCCCCTCTTCTGCAGCGCTCGAGCGCTTGCTCGAAAGCCTGGCCCTTGATGGCTTCAGCATCGGCATCAGGGAAAGCCTGAAGGCCCACCAGTTGGCGGACATGCTGGCGAGGTCAGGCCAGAACCTTGCCGGAAACAATTCCGCCCCCGCCATGTTCGCCTGCCTCCTCGCGCGCAATCCCGCCGAGTACAGGCGGGTGACAGAACTCTTCAATATCACCATGGGAGCCACGGCAGCGCCGGTCATGGCGAGCCCGACCGCAAAAGCCCTGAAGCCGCCAACGGCTCCCGTGCGCCTGGACAGACTCGGCTATTCTCTTGCCGGCATCGCTGCAATTATGGTGTTGGCGCTGGTGTGGTGGCTTGACCCGCCAGTTCAGACGAACAGCATTGTCAATAAAGACTCCATAACCTACCCACCTCCAGGCCCGACTGG
>JANOTU010000599.1:0-2681 GCA_031416515.1 Hyphomicrobiales bacterium | reverse complement strand
GTTCAGCCTCTCGATGATCTCGCCGCCCAGCATGTTGAGATGATATCCGTGGCTTTTGATCGTCTTGGCGGCCAGGCCCGCGTCCATGAGGTGCTGAACAAACGCGATGAACAAGCCGAGCAAACCACGGCCGGTTTCCATATCTTCCTCAACGCCCATCCAGTTGTCTGGCCATTCGCCGATGTCCGGAAAATAGCTGGAAGGGCGTTTGGCAGCGTTGGTGTTTTTCCTTGTCTGCGGCATAGTCAGAACCCGTCATCAACCCGGCTGTTCTCCCCGCGACAACCTCGGCAGCGATCATGCAACTGACCCTCAAGACTATCCTGAACCTGAAAGAAAAGCATTCACATTTTGTTTTCGGCGACGTCCGGCTGACCAAGAGCGGAAAGCCAAGAATAGAAGTCACGGTCAAACCTCGCCAGAACAGCAAAGGTGTCTGTTCTGGCTGCGGCAGGCCACGTCCGGGCTATGACCGGCTGCGCCAGCGCGAATTCATCCATGTTCCGATTTGGGGCATTGCCGTAATTCTCCTGTACTGCATGCGCCGCCTCAATTGCCCCAGCTGCGGCGTGACCGTCGAGGCCATTCCCTGGAGCAGCGGCAAGAGCCCGGTCACCTCAAGCTATGCCTGGTATTTGAGCGAATGGGCCAAGCTTCTGAGCATGCAGGAAGTCGCGCGGCAGTTTAAAATCTCCTGGCACCATGTGTTTTCATCCGTGGCCATGGCGGTTGACTGGGGACGCGAACGCATGGACCTGACCGGCATCACAGCCATTGGGGTCGATGAGATCCATTGGTCCACGAAACAAGGCTTCATGACCCTTGTCTATCAAATCGACAACCACTGCAAACGCCTGCTTTGGTGCGGCCAGAACCGGACTGAAAGAACAATTGCGGCGTTCTTTGACTGGTTTGGCGAGGAGCGCAACGCCAACCTGAAGTTCGCCTGCAGCGACATGTGGAAGCCCTACCTCAAGCACATAGCCCTGCGGGCCGGAAACGCCCTGAACATTCTGGACCGCTTCCATATCGCCAAGAAGCTGGGGGAAGCCATTGACGATGTCCGGACCGCGGAGACAAAGGAGCTTGCGCGCAAGGGCAAACAGGTCGTGCTCAAGCATTCCCGCTGGTGCTTCCTCAAAAACCCGAAGAACCTGACCGACCATCAGAAGGTCAGGCTGAAGGACCTTTTGCAGTGCAACCTGAAAACCATCCGGGCGTATCTGCTCAAGGAGGACTTCCAGAACTTCTGGGACTACGCCTCGCCAATCTGGGCCGGCAAGTTCATGGATCAATGGCGCGCCCAGGTGATGCGCTCAAGGCTCGACCCAATGAAGAAGGTAGCCAGGACCATCCGTGCCCACAAGCAACTCATCTTGAACTGGTTCGAGGCAAAAAACGTCATCCCGCTGGGCGCCGTCGAGGGCCAAAACAACAAAGCAAAAGTGGTGATCAGAAAATCCTGCGGGTTCAAGACCGCGGATATGCTGAAAATATCGCTATATCACAAGCTTGGCAAACTTCCGGTCCCAAAGATCGCCCACGAATATTTCTAACGAGCCCGATTTTTCAGGCCCCGGTTACGCGCCAGATGACGTCGCCGACGTCGTCGGCAATCAGGAGGGCGCCGTCTTTGCCGATGGTGACGCCGACGGGGCGGCCGTAGGAGTGGCGTTCGTCGGGGCTGAGGAAGCCGGTCAGGATGTCGCGGGGAGGACCGCTGGGCTTGCCGTTCTGGAACGGCACAAAGACCACCCGGTAGCCGCTGAGCGTGCTGCGGTTCCATGAGCCGTGCTGGCCGATCACCATGCCATCGGGAAATCCGGGGAGTGTGCCTGCTGGCAGCCAGCACAGGCCCAGCGAGGCGGTGTGGCCGCCCAGCGCATAGTCGGGCGTGATCGCGCGCGCGACCAGGGCTGCATCCTGGGCCACGCGGTCGTCAACGGTCTTGCCCCAATAGCAGTAAGGCCAGCCATAAAAGCCGCCACTGCGCACGGAGGTGAGATAGTCGGGCGGGGTCTCATCGCCCAGGCCGTCGCGCTCATTGACCACGGTCCAGAGCGTCTCTGAGTTCGGTTCCCAGGCCAGGCCCACGGGGTTGCGCAGGCCGGACGCGAAGATGGCGGACTTGCCGCTGGCCAAATCGATTTCGTAAATGGCGGCGCGGCCCTCCTCCACCTCCATGCCAGCTTCGGCGATATTTGAGAGCGAGCCAACACCAGCATAAAGCTTGGCTCCATCCGGGCTCTTGAGCAGGCTGCGCGTCCAGTGCCCGCCGGGCTTGAAGGCGGTGATTTCGCGGCCAGGCCCAGTGACGCGGCCATCAGCAAAAGGAAACGCCACGACCCCGTCAGTGTTGCCCACATAGAACGTCGCGCCCACCAGCGCCATGCCGAAGGGCTGGCTCAGCTTGTCCAGGAACACCTCGCTGATTTCGGCCACGCCATCGCCATCGGCGTCGCGAAGCCTGGTGATGCGGTTGGGACTCTTGCCCACAGCGGCGGCGCGCTTCATGGTGCTGAGCATGGCATAGTCAAACAGCGATTTTGCGGGGAATGCCTCCATCAGCGCCTCGGCCACCAGCACATCGCCGTTCGGCAGCACCTCGATCCAGCGGGGATGCTTGAGACCTGCGGCGAAGCAGTTGACTTTGAGTCCGGGCGCTGCAACCGGCGTCTGTC
>JANOTU010000598.1:0-1512 GCA_031416515.1 Hyphomicrobiales bacterium | reverse complement strand
TATGACGGGCGCTGAGGGTTAACTCGATTGCCGAAAAAATCTTTCTTCCTCCCTTGCGGGGGAAGGTGGCGCGCAGCGCCGGATGAGGGGGCGGTGCAGCGAGTTCTGCTGGAGATGGGACTCGCTGAACCGCCCCCTCATCCGGCCCGCGCCCTTCGGGACGCGGGTCCACCTTCCCCCGCGAGGGGGGAAGGAAGAAAGAGACAGGGGTTCACGTCGAGATCATTTTCTTCTCGATGCCCACACCTGCGGCCATGGCCCGCTGATATTCGAGCGGGACCGTGGCCGAGTCCTGGAGGGCGATGCCGGTTGAATCGAACAGGGTGATCTCGGTGTCGGACATGCGGCCCTTCTTCTTTCCCGTGATCACCTCGCCGATTTCGCCGGCGATGTCGGCCTCCTTGATCAAACCTTGGGACAGCGGCACGTTGATTTCGCCATCGGTGCGGCATTGGCGGATGTCGTCGACGAAGATGCGGGCGTTCTGGAGAATGCTGCCTTCCAACTCCTGATCGCCCTTCTTGTCAGCGCCGACAGCGGCGATGTGAGTGCCCGGTGAAATCCAGTCTTTCATGACGATGGGGCCGCGCGCTGGCGTGAGCGTCACCACCACATCAGCGCCGCGCACCGTGGCTTCGAGATTGGTTGAGGCCTTGATGGCGAAGTTCTCGTATTTCGGCTGCTGCTCTTTGACAAAGTGATCGAGGGTGGCCTGCGTGCGGCTCCAGATGCGGACCTCTTTCCAGTCGAAGACCGCGTTGCAGGTGGCGAGCGCCCCTTCCGCCATGTGGCCAGCGCCGACGATGGCGAGGGTTTTCGAGTTCTTGCGCGCCATCCATTTGGCCGAGACGGCGGCGGCGGCGCCGGTGCGCATTACCGTGTGGTAGCTGCCATCGACGATGGCCAGGGGAAATCCGGTTTCGGGGTGGGTGTAGATCAGGATCGAAAACACCGTGGGGAGATTGAAGTTCTTGCGGTTGTTCTCGCGGATCGACACCCATTTGCAGGCGGCGGCATGCGGTTCTTCAATATAAGACGGCATGGCCTCCCATTCGCCGGGAAAGCGGTCGAGCACGATATGGCCCTTGGGGTCCATGTAATAGCGGCCCTCGCCGTGCATCCGGTAAGCCTGCTCGACGCAGTCATTGTATTCATGGGGCTGCAAGAGCCCGATCATTTCGTTGCGCCCCAGAATCAGCGTCTTGCGGTTGGCCCAGTTTTCCATGGTGTCGTCTCCCTACCGGTTTTTTGATCATATTTAACCACTATTGCGATTGGCGCAATCCTATGCGAGAATTTGCTTTCGGGCTTCACCGACAGAGCAATCAACACAGGAAGAATGACATGAAGAAATCCATATCACGGCGCAATCTGCTCAAGGGCACCGCCGCCGTCGCAGGCGCCACCGCCGTCACCGGGTTCCCCACCGTCTGGGCGCAGAACATCAAGGACGTGACCATCATGCACACCGGCATGTCCTATTCAACGCTGGCCGATATCGGCAAGCAGGCA
>JANOTU010000597.1:0-5812 GCA_031416515.1 Hyphomicrobiales bacterium | reverse complement strand
CGCCGCTACCGCGCGCTGATGCCGGTGGCCGATGTCGTCGAACTCGCGGGCGTCGGTCAGTACCCGCAGCTGGAAGATCCCGAGGCGGTCGTGCAGGCGGTGGAGGATTTCCATGCCGCCGGCGGCGTGCCCGAGGGGCGGCGCGATCCGGATGCGCTGCCGTTCTATGCGGGCGTCGATCGGCGGTCGTCGCCGTGATCGACGTCGTGTCGGGCGCGCTGGGCGAGTTGCTGGTCGCGGCACTGGTCGTGACGTTGGTCGCGGCGTTCGTCGTCGCCTGGAACGTGGCGATCGCGCGCCGCCGCATGGGCGAATTCGCGCTGCTCGCGCGCCCCGATGGCCGGTTCGCGTTCCGCAGCGACGTCGGCGTCTTCGAGTTCGATCGCACCGCGGGCGTGCTGCGCATGGCGGGCGCCGCCTGCAAGGGCCATGTGCTGGCCCGCGATCTGAAAGCGCCGGGCGCCATGACCGTTCTCCTCAAGGACGCGCTCATGCCCAATCTGGTGCAGACCCTTGAGAACAATCCGGCCTTTGTGCATGGCGGGCCCTTCGCCAATATCGCCCATGGCTGCAACTCGGTGATGGCCACGAAAACAGCGCTCAAGCTCGCCGACTATGTGGTGACGGAAGCAGGCTTCGGCGCTGATCTCGGCGCTGAGAAATTCTTCGACATCAAATGCCGCAAGGCTGGCCTGACGCCGGCTGCCACGGTCATCGTCGCCACGGTGCGCGCCCTGAAAATGCACGGGGGCGCTGCCAAGGAAGACTTGAAAACCGAGAATGTGGCGGTGCTCAAAAAGGGCCTCGCCAATCTTGGCCGCCATATTGAGAATGTGAAGAAGTTCGGCGTTCCCATCGCTGTGGCCATCAACCATTTCATCAGCGACACCGATGCCGAGGTCGATGCCATCCGCAGCTATTGCAAGGAGCACGGCGTTGAAGGCTTCAAATGCACCCACTGGGCCGAAGGCGGCAAGGGCATTGAAGCCCTGTCAATGCATGTGGCCGAAATCGCTGACAAGGCCTCCGCCCAGTTCAAGCCAATTTATAACGAGGATGTGCCGCTGTTTGACAAGATCAGCACCATCGCCCGCGAAATCTACCGCGCCGATGAAGTGGTGGCCGACAAATCCGTGCGCGACCAGCTCAAATCCTATGAAGCGCAAGGTTACGGCAAATTCCCCATCTGCATGGCCAAGACACAATATTCCTTCACCACCGACCCCGCCCGCAAGGGCGCTCCCACCGGGCATGTTGTGCCCATCCGCGAAGTGCGGCTCTCCGCTGGCGCTGAATTCATCGTCGTCATCTGCGGTGACATCATGACCATGCCAGGCCTGCCGAAAACCCCATCGGCGGAGGTGATCGGCCTGGACGAGCAAGGCCAGATCGCCGGGCTGTTTTAAACCCCTTCGACCAGAACAATATCGGCGACACCGGCATTCTGGCGCTTGGCCCTGGCGGCTTGGTATTCCGCTGAATTGTAGCAATCAAGCGCTGACTGAAGCGACGGAAATTCAATCACCACATTGCGCGCCCGGCCCTGGCCTTCCACCTGCTCGGATTTGCCGCCGCGCGCCAGGATGACCGCGCCATATTTCTTGAAAGCCTCCGGCGCGGCATTGGCATAGTGCTGGTATTGCTCAGGGTCGGTCACGGTGACACGGGCAATCCAGTAGGCTTTGGGCATGGTGGGTTCTCCTATGGGTTATAGCGTTCAGTCGCCGGTTCAACCATAGACTGGCTGGGCTTCTGCCAGGATGCGGCGGCGGCGGATATAGTTGCGGCTGGCCTCAACGGCTTCGCGTTCCACCAGATCAACGGAACGGCCAAGGAGTGTCTCCAGCGCGGCCTTGAAGTCCATTAAGGAGCCGAGATCATTGCGGGCAGCGGGTGTGAAGGTGACAAGAAAATCAGCATCGCTGCGGGACGCCTCAAAGTTTACCCCGCGCGCGACAGAGCCAAAGACTTCAAGGCGCACGGCACCGTGACGGCGGCAGAGGGCGCCCAATTCTGCTTGGAGTCTGGAAATCTCAGTGTGCATGGCCGCATCCTATAGCATGTTCAGAGGCTTGCGGTCACGAGTTTCACCACCAATTCCGGATCGCGCTGGGCGGAATAGCCGACGATAGTGACAGGAGCGTCATGCGCTTGAAATTCCTATAATCGGAAAATACTGCTTGACAGCGTACGCTCAATCGGCGATAAAGGCGCATTCTCCAGAAATCCACCACCCGCCCTGTGAGCGCAAGGCCCCATGAAACGGGCACCCGCTGAAATCCAACTGGCCATTCATGGTCATGGTAAAACACCGGCGCCTGGGTGAATGGGCCATGGTTGACAGGGTGGCTGGCTTTCGCTCCGTTGCCGCCTGGGGGGTCAAGGGGAGGTGACACAAGGTCCAGTCAGCGTAATCCCAAGGGGTAGCGCCCCGTAAAACCCAGAGGGGAAAACGGGACGCGACCCTTTTCTTCTTCTGCGGAAGCAAGGGGTAGCGTCGCCTTATTTCCCTTGCCTTTTCTTACTGAGGCCCTTGCTCCTTTGCAGACGCAGGCGCAAAAAAGGGAAGTGTCCCTTATTCTTCCGGAGAAGTAGATTTGGACCACAGGCCAGTCGCGGTTCAGGGCAAATTCGGCTTGTGGAGCAGGGCGTCCAGCGCGGCGCGCAATGGTTCAAGATCGCCGCGGACGAGATCCCACAGGATTTTGCTCGACACGCGGTCATATTCGTGACGGAAGACGTTGCCGATCGCTTTCACTTTGCTCCAGGCTATGTCGGGCCGCCGCGCCTTCAATTCGCCGGGCAGGCGGCGGCTGGCTTCCGATACGATCTCGACGCCGCGCTCGACCGCCCGGCGTAACATCCAATCGTCGCGGAACGCCTCGAATTCAACGTTCTCGGTTGCCCTCATGATCGCGTCAATCTCGGCCATCATGTCTTCCAGGATGATGGCCGGATCGCGGCTCATTGGTCGATCCGAACTGCTTCCTGCTCGATCTGCTCCCTGAGCCTGGGATGCAGCGCATCACGGGTGGTGATGCTGATTTCAAGCCCCAGGCGCTCGGTCAGCAGGTTATACACACCCGCCAGGTTGAGCAGCGAGAATTTCCCGGCCGGATCGTAATCGACAAAGACATCGAGATCGCTGTCTGGGCGGTGATCGCCGCGCGCGCGCGAGCCGTAGATATAGAGCGCGGTGGCGCCTTCAGTCCGGACGGCATCGACGCAATCATTCAGGCGGCTGAGCAGTTCGTTGCGTTCCATGTCTCCAGGATAGCAGGAATCCGTGGCAATTGCCATTCGTCTGCGCACGGTGAGGTGAATGGCCGGGAAAACGGAACGCGACCCTTTTTTCTTCTGCGGAAGCCAAGGGTCCGTGGTTGACAGGCTGGATTGCTTTCGCTCTATTGCCGCCTGAGGGTCAAGGGGAAATTCATGTCGGGTTTTGCACAAAACATAGTGGCCTCCCTGGACCGCGCCCGCGACCGCGCCATCCGCAATCCCGGAGATATCCGCCATGCCGCAGGCGACAGGCCGGGGTGGACGGACGCGCTGCCGCTGGCCCTGCAGCAGATCGCCCTGCAGTCGACGTACTGGATATTGCCAGTCATCATTGGCCACATGTTTGGCATGAGCGCTGCTGCCACTGCGGCGTTCCTTGGCGCGTCGCTGCTGGTCACGGCATTTGGCGTGGCGCTGCAAGGGGCGACCAGGGGCTGGGTGGGTTCCGGCTATGCCATGCCCTTTGTGCCCAATCCCGTGGCGCTGTCGGTCTATGCGGGTGCTGCCGCGCTGGGCACGGGGCTTGGTTCGGCGGGCGCCACCTTGATCATCGCCAGCCTGGTTGTCAGCGCCTTGTTTCTGGCTTTCCCGCGCGTTCTGCAGCTTATCTCGGCCGAAATAACCGGCGTTGTGGCCTTTGCCATAGGCATCAGCTTTCTGCCGAAAATCCTGGAGTTCCTCAACCGCGCGATCGACACCAAGGCTGAGGCATTCAGGTGGTCGGAACGCAACAGCGACAATGTGCTTGCTTCCTTTGACGCGGAGCATGCCGCCATTCTGGTGTTTGGCGTTATTCTGGCCCTGGTGATTTTCATTGGCATCGCCCGCTGGCGCCTCTCGGCCCATGCCATTATCATCGGCGTGGTTTTGGGAACAGTTCTGGGCCTTGCCCTCCTGGGGCCTGATCCTGTGGCGCTGGCGGCCTTCCATGACGCCAGTTGGTTCAAGCTGCCCAGCATGCAGTTGCCGGATTTCGGCAGCCTGAACCTTGCCCTGCTGATCACAGCCTTTGTCATCTTGCTGTGCGGCACCGCTGACCAGCTCGGCGATCTCCTGGTGATGCAGCGCGAACAGGATGCCGCGTGGAGCAAGCCCGATACGCCGCCACTGCGGCGCGGGGTTCTGGCCTCCAACCTCACCACCACCTTTGCCGGCCTGATGGGCGGCATGGCGGCGGGCACGTCTTCGGCCTGCGTGGCGCTGGCCATCGCCACGCGCTCCTTCAGCCGCCGTGTCGCTTGTTTTGGGGCGGCGCTGATTGTCATCGTCGCCTGCTCGCCCAAGGTCATCTCGGTGTTCCTGCTGATTCCCAATCCGGTGATCGCGGCCTTGCTGCTCTATGTCAGCGCCTTCATGATGGGCAGCGGGGCCAAGCTCATCACCGGGCGGGTGCTTGATGCCAGGCGCACCTCCTGCGTCGGGCTGGGCCTGGCCTTTGGCATCGCCACGCTTTTTGCCCATGAATTCCTGGCGCGCTATCTGCCGGAGGCGATCATCTCGCCGGTGGTGCTCGCTTTCATCGCCGCCTTCTCGCTGCATCTGCTCACCCTGCCTCTGGTCAGGCAGGTGGCGACAACGGACATCAAGCTTGGCGCTGCGCTGGGTGTGGACATTGACCACTTTATCGAGGCCGCCGCCGGTGACTGGGGCCTGCGCCGCAAGACAGCCGACAGCATCCGCCATGCCATACTCGAAGTGGCAGAACTGGTGGCGGCGCGTGGCGCTTCTGGGGTCAACGTGAAGGCCTCGGTCACCGACGGCAATGTGCTGGTGGTGATCCAGCATCCAGCCCCCATCCTGCCAGCCCCCGCCTTGCGCCCCAGTGTTGATGATCTGGAGAATGACGCAGGCATGGAGGCCTTCGCCATGTGGATGGCGTCCCGTGATGCCGTGGACTGTGTCCGAAATGTTTCCGGCGAGCAGGCAACCCTCAGCCTTTCGTTTCAGGATTAGAATTTCATGCGCAAGCGCCCGCCGGTGTTTATCTCATCGCCCATCGCCGCCCTTGTCGAGGGTATTTACCGGGCGGACACCACCGTTGGCCAGGTGCGCGCCAAGGGCGATCTGGGGATCGGCACCTTCAATGATCTCGACGGCGAGATGGTGCTGATTGACGTCACGGTCTATTGCCTGCGCCCGCAAGGCGACGCCGAAATCATCGCTGACGACGTGAAAACGCCGTTTGCCATTTCCACTCATTTTACTGGCGATACCGAGGATGTGTTTGAAACCGCCATGACTGCGGAGGTTTTTGACGCGCAATTGCTCGATCTCTTGCCGTCGCGCAATCTCATGTATGCGCTGCGCGTTGATGGCCGCTTCAGCTATATCCGCGCCCGCTCGGTGCCCAAGCAGATGAACTACATTCCGCTGGCTGAGATCGCCAAGGCGCAGACGATATTTGAGTTCTACGATGTGGAGGGCAGCCTGGTCGGTTTCTTCACCCCGGGCTTTCTGGATTCAGTGCATGTGCCGGGTTTTCATTTGCATTTCATAACCAAAGACCGCCGTCATGGCGGCCATCTGCTGG
>JANOTU010000596.1:0-2579 GCA_031416515.1 Hyphomicrobiales bacterium | reverse complement strand
CCACCTTCTCCCGCAAGGGGAGAAGGGAAGATTGGATAACAGGAGGTAGACCCATGCCCAAGAGACTTTCTTTCCAACTCTACTGCTCGCGGAAGTTTCCGCCGGTGTCAGCCACGCTCAAGGCGCTGGCCGCGATCGGCTACCGCGAAGTTGAAGGTTACGGCGGGGTTTATGATGATCCCAGGGGCCTCCGCGTTGAGCTTGACAGATGCGGTCTGACCATGCCCACCGGCCACTTTGGTCTCGACATGATCGAGAAGGAGCCGAAGAAAGTGCTGGCCATCGCCTCCACCTTGGGAATACGCCATATCTATGCGCCCTATCTGGTGGCGGAAGAGCGGCCCAGGACGGATGCGGGATGGAAGAAATTCGGCAAGCGCCTTGGCGCTGTCAATGAATGGGCGCGGGCCGAGGGTTATGGCTTTGGCTGGCACAATCATGATTTTGAGTTCGAGAAGCTTAGCTCGGGTGTCACCCCGCATGAACTCATTTTCGATGCCGCCCCGATGCTCGACTGGGAATGCGATGTGGCGTGGATTGCGCGGGCCAAACAGAATCCAATCCCGTGGATCAAGAAATATGCAAGCGCCATCACCTCCGTGCATGTCAAGGACATTGCCGCCGCTGGTCAGAATGTTGATCAGGATGGCTGGTGCGATGTGGGCAAGGGCACGATGAACTGGCCCGCCATCTTCAAGGCGCTGAAATCAACCCGCGCCATCTACTATGTGATGGAGCATGACAACCCGAAAGACGATGTGGCATTCGCCAAGCGTTCGTTTGACTTTGTGAAAAGGGCATGAATACCATGAGCAAGACACTCGGCATCGGCATTGTCGGCTGCGGCAATATCTCGGCCTCCTATCTGAAACTGACGCCTTTGTTCAAGGGCATCGAGATGAGGGCGGTGGCCGACATCAATATGGACGCGGCCCGCGCGCGGGCCAGGGAGTTCAATGTGACAGCGCAGACGGTGAAGGACTTGCTGGCCAATCCCCTCATCGACATCATCGTCAATCTCACCGTGCCGGATGCGCATTACAAGGTGTCAAAACGGATTCTTGAAGCGGGCAAGCATGTCTATTCGGAAAAGCCGCTGGCGCTGTCACTGGCTGAGGGCAATGATCTGCTGAAAACCGCCAAGAAAAAGGGTCTTCGCGTGGGCTGCGCGCCCGATACATTTTTGGGGGGCGCGCACCAGTTGGCGCGGAAAACCATTGATGATGGGGCGGTGGGCAAGATCACCTCCGGCACGGCCCACGTCATGGGGTTCGGCATGGAGCATTGGCACCCCAATCCGGATTTCTTCTTCAAGCCCGGCGGCGGGCCAATCCTTGATCTCGGGCCTTATTACATCGCCAATCTGATTAATTTGATTGGTCCGGTGAAACGGGTGGCCGCACTCTCCGGCACAGCCAAGAAGGTCCGCGTGATCACCAGCGAGCCGCGCAAGGGCGAAAAGATCAAAGTTTCAACGCCCACCACATTCCATGCGCTGCTTGAATTTGTCTCCGGCGCGCAGGTGGCCCTTTCGGCAAGTTGGGATGTCTATGCCCACCGGCACCAGAACATGGAGCTTTACGGCACCGAGGGGGCCATCTTCGTGCCCGATCCCAATTTCTTTGGCGGCGACGTGCTGTGGGCTGGCAGTGACTCGGTGGTGAAGCCGGTGCCTGCGTGGGATCATCCCTTGGGCATCGTCAATCAGCAGAGTTCGCAGGGGCCGGTCGCCAACTACCGCACAGCGGGGCTCGCCGACATGGCGCTGGCCATCATCGGCAAACGCGACGCGCGCTGTTCGATTGAACGCACGCTGCACGGGGTCGATGTCATGACCTCCATCCTCAAATCCGGCGCAACGGGCAAATTCATCACGCTCAAATCCACCTGCACCAGGCCAAAAGCGTTAGGGATCGCCGAAGCCAGGGCGCTGCTGAAATGAGCATGACATACCACCGGTGTGGCAGAAGCGGGTTGCTCTTGCCCGCCATCTCGCTTGGCCTGTGGCATAATTTCGGCGAGGACGGGCCCCACGAGACCAAGCGGGCGCTGTGCCGCAGGGCTTATGATCTGGGCATCACCCATTTTGATCTTGCCAATAATTATGGACCGCCGCCGGGCGCTGCCGAAGAGGCCTTCGGCCAAATTCTTGCCCAGGATTTCAGCGCGCGGCGCGATCATCTGGTGATCTCCACCAAGGCTGGCTACCGCATGTGGGATGGGCCTTACGGCGAATGGGGCAGCCGCAAATACCTGATCGCCAGCCTTGACCAGAGCCTCAAGCGCTTGGGGCTGGACTATGTCGATATTTTCTATTCGCACCGCTTCGATCCAGATACGCCTCTGGAAGAGACCATGGGCGCGCTGGATTTCGCGGCGCGCTCGGGCCGGGCGCTTTATGTCGGCATTTCGTCCTATGACGCCGCCAGCACCCATGCCGCCGCCAAAATCCTGCGTGGGTTGGGCACCCCCTGCCTCATTCACCAGCCGCGCTATTCCATGCTCGACCGCACCATCGAAACAACGGGCAGTCTTGATGCAACGATCGCCGAGGGCATGGGATGCATTGCGTTTTCACC
>JANOTU010000595.1:0-5705 GCA_031416515.1 Hyphomicrobiales bacterium | reverse complement strand
CAAAATCCAACTCCAGCGCCCTGGATCAATGTCATTGCCAATGAAGGCTTCGGCGCGATTTGCGCTGCCGATGGTGGCGGCTGCGCCTGGGTTGGCAACAGCCGTGAAGCCCAGATCACACCGTGGTCAAATGATCCTTTGGCCAACCGTTGCGGCGAGGCCATTTATGTTGAGGACGCGCAAGGTGGTGTGTTGACCAGTCCTTGCCTCGCCCCGCTGCGCCACGGGCTTGGAACCCACCGCGCCCGGCATGGGCATGGCTACACGGTGTTTGAGGCCGAGGATGCGGGCCTGCGTATGGAGCTTACGCAATGCGTGCCCCTGCGTGACACCCTCAAGATTGGCAGACTCCGCATCACCACGCAGTCGCGTACCCCGCGCCGCTTGCGCATCACCTATTATGCCGAACTGGTGCTGGGTTCCCAGCGCGGGCCTTCAGCGCCATTTATTGCAACTGAAATTGACCGCGAAACGGGCGCCATGTTCGCCCGTAATCGCTGGAATGCGAATTTCGGCGAGCGCGTGGTGTTTGCCGATCTCGGCGGCGATCACAGCGCCTGGACGGGCGACCGCAACGAGTTTTTGGGCTGCGCGGGCGATCCGGCAATTCCGCAGGCGCTCATTGCGGGTCAGAAGCTATCCAACCGCACCGGCGGCGGCTACGACCCGTGCATGGTGCTCCAGCAAGAGGTCACGGTTGATGTCGGCAATCCCGCTGAAATCGTGGTTCTTCTGGGCTCCGCGGCCTCAGCTCTGGAGGCCCGCGCCTTGATCAGCGCCTACCGCAAAATTGATTCCGATAAAACCCTCGCCGAAATCAGGTCGCACTGGCAGGCCACGCTGGGCGCGGTGCGGGTCACCACGCCAGACCGCGCCTTCGACCTTATGCTCAACGGCTGGCTGCTTTATCAAACCCTTGCCTGCCGCATGTGGGGCCGCGCTGGCTTCTATCAGGCAAGCGGCGCTTATGGTTTCCGCGACCAGTTGCAGGATACCATGGCCCTGGCCCTGGCCCGGCCCGAAATTGCCCGCGCCCATATCCTTCGCGCCGCAGGCCGGCAGTTCACGGAAGGCGATGTGCAGCATTGGTGGCTGCCAGAAACTGGCATGGGGGTCCGCACCCGCATCAGCGATGATACCGTGTGGCTGGTGCATTGCGCGCTGCATTATATCAAAGTCACAGGCGACACGGCTATCCTTGATGAGGAAATTCCATTCCTCGAAGGCCGTGCCCTTGAGGCCGGCGAGCATGACGCCTTCTACCAGCCCGTGGTCAGCGCCCAGAGCGCCACGCTTTATGAGCACTGCGCCCTGGCGCTGGCTCACAATTCCAAGGTTGGCAAACATGGTCTGCCGCTGATCGGCACCGGCGATTGGAACGACGGCATGAACCGGGTGGGCGAACACGGCAAGGGCGAAAGTGTGTGGCTTGGCTGGTTCCTGTGCGCCACAGTCAAGGACTTCCTCCCCATCGCGCAAAGCCGCCTCGACAAAAAGCGCGTGACCCTCTGGCGCAAGCGCATCAGCGGCCTGAAAAAGGCCCTTGATGAGCATGGCTGGGACGGCAAATGGTATCGCCGCGGGTTTTTCGACGATGGCACAGCTCTGGGGTCGGCCCTCAACACCGAATGCAAGATCGACGCCATTGCCCAGTCCTGGGCTGTGATCTCAGGCGCTGGCGATCCGGAGCGCGCCGCTGCGGCGCTGGCTGAGGCCCACCGCCACTTGGTGCGGCCTGCGGACGGTATCGCCGCGCTCTTCACACCGCCCTTTGATACATCAATGCCAGACCCAGGCTATGTCAAAGCCTATCCACCGGGCATCCGCGAGAATGGCGGACAATATACCCACGGCGTCATCTGGTCGATTTTCGCCCACGCCAAGCTCGGCCAGGCGGAGAAGGCCTACGAGCTTTTCGCGCTCCTCAATCCCGTCAACCACAGCCGCAACCCCGAAGAGGCGCAGCGTTACAAGGTCGAACCCTATGTGGTCGCCGCCGATGTTTACAGCGTGGCCCCACACACCGGCCGCGGCGGCTGGACGTGGTATACCGGCGCTGCTGGCTGGATGTACCGGGCTGGTCTCGAAGCCATTCTGGGAGTCACCCGCGAAGGCAACACCTTGCGCATCAAGCCCTGCATCCCGGAAGACTGGCCAGGCTTTCAGGTCAGGGTCAAATGCGGCGCCACCGAATATGATATCTCCGTGGTGCGCGAGGGCGCCGCAAACTCCAGCCCCCATGTCGAGACGATTTCTCCGGTGGAGTATCTTGTCCACCTGCAAGACTCCGGCGGCAGAATCGGCATTGATCTCAGCCTCGCAAGCGACAAAGTATCAGAAGATCACGACAGCAAAGCCGTCGCCTGAACAAGGTCGTCCCCTCTCCAACGAAGTTGGAGAGGGGCCGGCGAAGCCGGGGGTGAGGTCCCTTTGCGGCAGCGGGTTCCGGCCCCGCCGAAGGGACCTCATCCGGCCTTCGGCCACCTTCTCCACTTCGTGGAGAAGGGACCAATTCGTTGAGGTCTAACCCCGTTCATTTGGTCGTTGGCATTGCCGACCACGGAACCAATCCAACCGTTCCGCGTTTCCTACTAACCAAACAAAAGGAGAAACCGCCCATGACTAGCTTTAAATTAACCTTGGCCGGATGCGCCATGGCCGTTGGCCTTGTGTTCGCGGCAGCCGCCCCGGCACAGGCGCTTCCGATTGCGCCGCAGCAAACCCAAGAGGCCGTTGGTGGCCTGAAAGAAGGCGTTATCAACGTCCACCGCAGGGACCGGAGACATCGCCATAGCAACCGCTGGCGCTGGGGCAACCGGCACTGTCACGGCTACTACGGCCACTACGGCCACGACCGCTACTGCCACCGCCACCGCACCCGGGGTGGTGTCAGCATCCAGTTCAACCTATAGCTCCCTCCATCAAGAAAGCCGCGCTGCCAGGCGCGGCTTTTATTTTTGCGGGTTGCCGTGTGCGTTGTGCGGGCGTGACTTGCCTTTTTCTCTTCTCCCGAGGGAGAAGAAGGGGCCCGTCGCCCCTTTCTTGCGACGGGAAGATGAGGGGATACCGCGCCCGATTACCCCCCAGGAGGGAGCGCGCGCTGTCAGCCAGCGCTGGCCTCATCCAGATTTTCCGCCTCGCACAGCGCAATAATGGCCCTCCTCACCTCACCCAAGCGCGAGCGCCCCGGCCCTGTCATGCTTTCTTCCGTCGCCACCTGCACATCGTGCGCGTTGGCTTCCCAGTGTTTCAGCACCCTGAGCTTTTGCGCAGGCGTCAAGGACTCCGTATGGACGATGTCCATCGGAGCCTTGAACACGTCTTCGGGCGCAATCAGTGCCCGGTCATAATCTTTCGCCGTGAACATGGCTCAGTTCAAGCCAAGCCAGCTATCGATTTCCTTCTCCGCCTGGTCCTTGGCATAGCCATAGCGCTGCTGGAGCTTGCCTGAGAGCTCATCACGCTTGCCTTCAACCACAGTCAAGTCATCATCGGTGAGCTTGCCCCACTGTTGCTTGGCCTTGCCGGTGAATTCCTTCCAATTGCCTTCAACACGGTCCCAATTCATGGTCATCTCCTTCAGTTTGAACGAAACAGTTCATTGCACAGCGATATCATCAGACAGAACCCGGCAATGCTCACTGCCAGCATCGCCAAACTGCCGAATGCGCCCGCCACACCAGCGACCGCTACAAGGCCGGTCAGAAGCGTCAAGGCAAACAAAGTGGCACATCGGATCATCAGACACCTCCTGTGAGGAGATAACGCGGGACCCGCCGCTTGGTTCCCCATGAGGACAGCCAACAATCGCTGCCTGGGAGCGCGGGCTTCCAGCCCGCCCTTTGAACCAACGAAGCGCTTGTTTTCGGGTGTCGCCTATGCGGCGGCCTGGGCCTTGGTGTCGAAGAACAGCGCCTGACTCACCACAGCCTTGACCATTTCCGTGCTGAATGGCTTTGAGATCAGAAACGCCGGTTCAGGCCTGTCGCCGGTGAGCAGGCGCTCAGGAAACGCGGTGATGAAAACCACTGGCACTTCAAAACTGGTGAGTATCTGGTTGACGGCATCGAGCCCGGAGCTGCCATCAGCCAGTTGAATGTCGGCGAGTATGATGCTGGGGCGTTTTTTCGCCACGAGCTGCAGCGCTTCGCGGTGGGTTCGGGCAATGCCGGTTACAGTGTGGCCAAGAGTTTCGACAATGTCTTTGAGTTCCAGCGCGATCAAGGGCTCGTCCTCGATGATCATCACATCAGTGGCAACCTGGTCGACAATGGATTTGGCGGCGTCATCAATAAGTCCGGCCACCCCGGACTCGGTCTGGTCGAGAATAACGGCGATATTCGCGGTGGAAAATCCCTCGACCGCCATCAAAAGGAATGCTTCGCGGGCGCGCGGCGGTATGGCCGACAAACGATTTTCCGCAAGGGCTGCCCAGCGCGGCGCCGCGCTGGAACCGTCCGCCGCCGGGGACGTTGCTTTGAGGTTGAGCGAGATCGACTCCCACAGGCGGCAATACATCCGGTACAGCTCCAAACGCGTATCAGCGCTGCTGCCCATGCTGGTTGGGTCGCCAATGAGAGTTTCCAGAACGGCGGCAACATAGGCATCGCCGCCCTGTTGGCTGCCAGTCAAAGCTCTGGAGAATCGGCGCAGATATGGCAAGTGCGGTGATATGCTGCTTGCAAGGCTCATTTATTTCCCCTTCGTTAAGACCATATGGTCTAGACATGTGGTAGTTATCATAATGCCATGATTAACCATTGGTTCCCTGCCGTTGATAATTTATTTTCATATTTCTGGAACCAGTAGGCGGCAAAGCCGCTTACAACATATCCAGGGGTGACGCGATGACTGAACCAGACAACAAAACCAAACAAATAGAAGAAGATCCCATGATGTCCTTGACCGCCAGCGGCAGCAAACCGCCTGTCTATGATATGATCGGTCGGAGGCTACGGGAGTTTTACGATGACGTGGCCCAGCAGCCGGTCCCGGATCGCTTCGTCGAGCTGTTGAAAAGACTTGACGCCAACACGTCTCCGAAATCCAAAAACTAACGCGAGTTTGAACCCATGCCCGCTGCGTTCCGCGACCATCTCGTTGCCGCTATCCCCGGTCTTCGCGCCTTCGGCATGTCGCTGACCGGGCGCAGCGACCGCGCTGATGATCTGGTTCAGGAAACCTTGATGAAGGCCTGGCACCACCAGGACAGCTTTCAGGCCGGCACCAATCTCAAGGCCTGGCTTTATACGATCCTGCGCAATGAGTTTTACACCCAACTGCGCAAGCGCCGCCGCGAAGTGGAAGACGCAAATGGCGCTTATTCCAGCAAGGTGGCCTTGCCGGGCGAGCAAGACGGCCATCTCGACATGGCCGATTTGAAAATCGCCCTGGCGCAGCTTCCCGAGGACCAGCGCGAGGCCATTATTCTGGTGGGGGCGTCGGGATTTTCCTATCAGGAAGCAGCCGAGATCAGCGGCGTGGCGGTGGGCACCGTCAAAAGCCGCGTCAGCCGGGCCCGTGAAAAGCTCGGCGCGCTATTGGGCGTTGACCAGCCCGTTTCAGCAGCCTCCAGCCCGTCTGCGGTTCAACCGGGCGTGACACCCGAAAACTAAGGGCCTGTCAGGAAATGACAGCTTCGAGTGGCGGCGGCCCAAGCTTTCTTGTAGCGCGGGGGTGCAGCCCCCACATTTTTAAAGGGGGGG
>JANOTU010000594.1:0-4421 GCA_031416515.1 Hyphomicrobiales bacterium | reverse complement strand
GGGCTTGCATCATGGGTATACTCCTTGACTGTCAGGCCGCATTGGCTTTGCGACGCATGTAGATGGGCTTGAAGGCTTGTTCCTGGCGAAGCTCGATGAGCCCCTCGCGCGCCAACTCCAGGCTGGCGGTGAAACTCGATGCTGTGACCGAGCGGCGCATTCCGGGCTCGGCCAGATATTCAGCCAACCAGACATCAAAGGTTCCCCAGTCATTCATGACACCCATGAGGCGCTCAATGGCATTGCGGGCTTCCTTGACCGACCAGGTCGGCAATTTTCGCACCGTGTAGGTCTGGTGGCGCACTTTTTTCTGGCGGCGCTCGGCATAGGCCTTGAGAAGATCAATGAGATTGTCGGCATATTCGCGCTTGGTCTCGAACACCACAGGTTCAGGGGCTCCCCGGCCATGAACATCGCGGCCAAGGAGACCTCGCCCCATCAGCCTGGCTGAGGCATCGCGCATGGCTTGCAGGCGCTGCAGGCGAAAGGCCAGCCGCGCCGCCATGTCTTCAGGCAGCACCTCTTCGGTTCCCGGCGGCGACGGAATCAACATGCGCGATTTGAGATAGGCGAGCCAGGCCGCCATCACCAGATAATCCGCCGCCAGTTCCAGATGCAGCTTGCGGGCGCGCTCGATGAAGACAAGATATTGCTCGGCCAAAGCGAGGATGGAAATTTTGGCCAGATCAATCTTGTGGTGGCGGGCAAGCTCAAGCAAGAGGTCAAGCGGGCCTTCAAAGCCCGCGACATCAATGATCAATGCCTCAGAGGGCTGATCCGCAGGTTCGATGCGCAGCGGTCCCTCGCCATCAGGCCATTTGGTTTCCGGATTCAAATCAGTCACGCTTGCATTTCCACACTCTCGCGCCAGAGTTACCAAGTCTGCGGCACTGATTCGCCGCTTGTGGCGATGTTATCCCCAGTTTCACGCGCTGACGAGGGCTTCGAGATCCTTCAGGGCGGCCTTGCGATCAAAGGCCTGGGGTTTCCGCGCCAGTTTGAGCGCTGCTTTGGCGCGGCGCAGCGCCTTGCCCTTGAGGGGGCCCGCAGCTTTGGCGACCTCTTCCATCTCCGGCAACACGCCGTTGCAGTGGAGCACGATATCGCAACCGGCGCCGAGCGCCCGTGTTGTCTTTTCAGCGAGACTGCCAGATAGCGCCTTCATCGAGAGATCGTCCGTCATCAGCAAGCCGCCGAAGCCGATTTCCTCGCGGATGATTTTCTTGATGACTTTGGCCGACAGGGTTGCGGGGTTGAGCTTGTCGAGCGCTGTGTAAACCACATGGGCGGTCATCGCCATGGGCGCATCGGCAAAAGCGGCGAATGGCGGAAAATCAGTTTCACGAAGCTCTGCCAGGCTGGCGTCCACAATTGGCAGAGCCAGATGGCTGTCGGCCCTGGCGCGGCCATGGCCTGGAATGTGCTTGATCACGGGGAGCACACCGCCTTGCATGAAACCACTGGCATGGGCGCGCGCCAAAATCATCACGCATTCGCGGTTGCGAGCATAGGCGCGGTTGCCGATGACATCATGTCCATCCGGCTGCGGCACATCAAGCACCGGCAGGCAATCAGCGGTGATGCCTGCGGCAATCAGATCTTCCGCCATCAAGCGCCCGACATTGCGCGCAGCACGAAGGCCGGCCACGGGGTCGCGCTCATAAAGCTCGCCGTACCTGGACGCCGCAGGATATTTGCGCCAGGCATTGGACGGCGGTCCAAGGCGCTGCACGCGGCCACCCTCCTGATCAATGAAGACAGGCGCATCACGTCTTCCTGTGGCGGCGCGAAAAGCTGAGGTCAGCGATTTCAACTGTTCCGGTGTTTCGCAGTTGCGCTTGAACAGGATCAACCCCCACGGATTGTGCGCGGTAAAGAACTCAAGCTCGGCAGCGCTCAGGGCCGTTGCGGCGCAACCAGAAATAAAGGCGCCAATCGGTTTCATAAACTACGCGGCTCGGAAAAAGTTATTGCTTGCGCACAAGGCAATCGCGCTCGCCAGCAACCAGCAGCGAAGAACACACTTTTGCAGCTTCAGTCTTGACGCCAAATGGCCCCAGACCCAGCTTGTACCGGGTGCTGCTGCCCACCACAGATTTAGTGACGCTCGATTGCAGAGAACCCACGATCTCCGGGTACTTGGAGCGAAGCCTGGCAAACTCGGTCTGGGCCGCAGCCTCTGACCGCAACGTGCCAAGCTGCACGAAATACCCTTTAGCTGCGGCAGGCGGCGCTGCCGGAGGTGGCAGGGCGGCAACCTCCGTTTCCGCCGGAGCCTGTATGGGCGAATCTGCCGTCTGGGGCGCAGCGGCATCATCACCCTTGAACAGGTCAAACAGTGTTTTCTTTTTCTTTACCGCAGATTGCGCTGGTGGCGGTGCTGGAATTGGCGCTTCCGCCACAAGAGCGCTGCTTTCACTCTGCTGTGATGGCGCCATCACCGCGCCATCGCCGATAAACTCAGGATCAGGCTCAGCAGGGACGACTTTCTTGGCCGTCGCCACTTTTTTCTTGGGCTTGGCTACGACGGGAACTGCCGGAGATTCAGGTGTCGGCGCAGCCATACTATCAACTGGCGCTGTTGGTGATGACGCTGCCGGCGGTTCAGCAGGGGCAGCAGGCCTTGCCGGCGCAGGCTGCGCCATCGATGGAGAAGGCTGATCGCCGCCGCCCGGCAACAACAGGGACTCGATCCTGTCATCGGCAGGGGCTCCGGGTGTCACGTTGGCCGCCATTTGCTGGTTTGCATTCTGGTCAAGGCGGCCCTGTGACCCGCCCGGAGGCGGGGGCAAAGGCAGCGGCAAAGGATCATCCACAAACCCTTGGCCGGAAGCATCAGGCGGCGCCATGCCCTGGCCATCACCGGGCTGCGACTCGGGCGCCATGGGTGCCACTTCGGGCGAGGCCAACTGGCCGCTGGTCGCTTCGGCGTCGCCAACGATGCGGTCATATATCTGCTTCTTGTTCACATTGGCAGACGTTTCGCCCAATGACCCATCAGCTGCGGTTTTTGCCGGAAGGTCGGAAGCGCCGACCACAGGAACATTTTCAGTTGACGCCGAACTCGTGGTTCCGGGCTTGATCTGGCTGGTGTAAAACCAGACAATTCCACCGGTGACAACTGCTGCGGCAAGGAGCGCCAACATCAAAAGCCAAGGGCCGCTGGCAAAGCGGCGTTCATCCAAAGCGCCCTGTTCCACTTCCTGATATGCGGCCTGATACTCATTGGCGTTTGCGTGCCGGCGTGGCGGCACCTCGTCCTCAAAAATATCATCCGCCTGGGCTGGCTTGCCGCGGTTGCGCCCGGCGAGTGCCCGGCCAAGGCGCGGATCGCCGCGCATATCACTGGTGGTATCCTCGCTCTCAGGATAGCCGCGGTAGTTTTCATAAGCGATTTTGCGCGGGCTGCCGCGGGTTCCTGCATAAGCCAGCGCTGATGCTGGATCCTGGGCATAGGATTTATAAGGGGCGCCCACAGCTCCCCGGCCAATGGAGGATGGCAATGCGGCGGCAACACCCGATGGACGAAAGCTTGAACCATAATCGTTTCGGGCCACCTGCGGAAATGGCTTGAGCGGTGCCGCGCCATAGCGTTCGCTGGCTGATGCCGGACGCGGGGGAACCTGGGTTCCTGGCAGTTTGGGCCTTGCAATGGGCCTTTGAACGGACGGAGGCGGACGCGATGGCTGAGCCGCGGCTGCCATTTCGCGTTTGGCCGGAGCTGCGCCAGCATCGGCAAAACTGAACCGCGGCGTTTGCGGCGCTGGTTTTGCCGCCGTTGCCGATTGAACGGCGCGGGCCACTTGCGCGGCATGGGCCGCAGGAACCGCCGCACCCAATTTTGGCGCGGCATCTCTGCTGGTTGGCGGGGATCTTTTTTCTGGCGGCTTGCTGACGGCAAGCGGTGGTGGCTCTGCTGCCACATTCCTGGCCTCAGCGCGCTGGCGCGCAGCGCTCACCCGCTGGGCTGCCAATCTTTCAGCGGCGTCGCGCTGGGCCTTGAGACGATCAGCCAGAGCATCGGGCTCCTTTGGCGCCTCAGGACGGGCTGCCGGAACAAAATCGAGGCGCGGCCCCGGTGGCGCCACAGCAATTGGTTCAGGTGGCTTCTTCGCAGGCACGCGCGGCGCCATGGGCGCTGGCTTCACCACTGTAATGGCCGCAGGAGTTGTTTCTGGCTGCGCCGACGCGCTGGCGTCTTCCGCTTCCTTCGACGGGTCTTTTGCGCCTATTCCCAGCCGCTGCCGCCAATTTGGCTTGTCGCTGCCCGCGCCGTTCGTTGAACCATGATCCATCAGCTGCTTTGCTCTCACATCTCTTCGGCGGGCCTTACGCCAAGGATACCAAGACCATTTGCCAGTACATACCTAATAACGCACAAAAATGCGAGACGGGCAATGGTCATCTTTTTATTGCTTTGC
>JANOTU010000593.1:0-1966 GCA_031416515.1 Hyphomicrobiales bacterium | reverse complement strand
CGGGATTGGGCTGGGCGGGTTAGGCCCTGCTTATGCCAACGGCCAAAAGAACATGACCCTTTGTCCTTCCCCCCTCGCGGGGGAAGGTGGATCGCAGCCGTCAGGCTGCGAGCCGGATGAGGGGGCGGTGAGCCGAGTCCTGCGGCCTGTAGGACTGCCCCCTCATCTGACGTCGCGCCTGCGGCGCGCCGCCACCTTCCCCCGCGAGGGGGGAAGGGCGAATGGGTCTTTTCTTCTGGCCGTTGGTATTACCTGGCCTGATTCCGCATTCTACAGCAGTTCGGCGCCGCCGCCCAAGGCCGGGCCTGATGTCGGATCATAGTTATCCGGCTTCTTGGCGATGAGCGTTTGGGTGGTGAGGATGAGGCCTGCCACTGAGGCGGCGTTACGCACAGCGCTGTAGGCGACTTTCACAGGGTCGATGATGCCGGCCTTGAGCATGTCCACTGACGAGCCATTGCGGGCGTCGAGGCCGTGGCCATTTTTGCCTGCGGCGACTTTCTTGACCTCAGCAGCGCCGTTGAGACCGGCGTTGGCGGCGATGTAGAACAAGGGCTTGGAGAGCGCCCGTTGCAGGAGTTCAGCGCCCTGCCTGGCGCTGCCTTTCAGCGACTTGACCAGGGTGTCGAGTTCCGGGGCTGCTTTCAGGAGCGCCAGACCGCCGCCTGCGACGACACCTTCTTCGATGGCCGCGCGCGTGGCGTTGATAGAGTCTTCAATAAGCTGGGTCCGGCGCTTTTGCTCGACCGGGGTGGCGCCGCCGGCGAGAATCATGGCTGTGCCGCCGGAGAGCTTGGCGATGCGCTCGGTGAACTTGTCGCGCTCGATGTTTTCAGGGGCCGCATCATACTGGCGCATGACCTGCTCGCGCCGGGCGCCGATCTTCTTGGCGTCGCCGCCGCCAGCGGTGATGAGGGTCTTGGAGGAGGAAATGCGCACCTGGCGCGCTGATCCCAGATCTTGGAGCTCAGTCTTTTCCAGCTTGCCGCCGAGATCAGCCGAGATCACGCGGCCCCCCGTGGTGATGGCGATGTCTTCCAGCATGGCTTTGCGCCAGTGGCCGTATTCCGGCGGGTGGATGACCGCCACCTTGAGATCGCTCTTCTCGCGCATGGAGAGAAGCTGCATGATGATGGCGGGCGAGACTTCTTCGGCGATGACCAGCAAGGGGCGGCCGCTGCGCTGAATGAGCGAGAGAGCGCCGTTCATCTGGTCCATGGTGGTGATCTTGTGGTCGGTCATCAGGATAAAGGGGTTGTCGAGCACCACCTGCATCTTTTCCACGTCAGTGACCATGTGGTGCGAGAGATAGCCCCGGTCAAAGGCCATGCCTTCGACGACTTCCAGCGTGGTCTCAACCGTGTTGCCGAATTCAACGGCGACGATGCCGTGATTGCCGGCGCGCTCAAAAGCGTCAGCCACCATATCACCGAGCGCTGTATCATTGGCGGCGATGCTGGCCACAGCCCGCAGGCCCTCTTTGCCATTAACGGGTTTGGCGGATTTCTTGAGATGGGCGATGGTTGCGGTGACCGCGAGCTCGAGGCCTGCCACGAGTTCCACCGGATTGGCGCCCTTTTTCAGGCATTCGAGGCCTTCCTGCACCAGCACATCGGCGAGCACGGTGGCGGTTGTGGTGCCGTCGCCTGCGGTGTCATTGGTTTGTTTGGAGACTTCGCGCAGGATCTGCGCGCCCATGTTCTCGAAGGGATCCTCAAGCTCGATCTCAGCGGCGATGGAAACGCCGTCGCGGCTGACGATGGGGGTGCCGATGGGGCGGTCCATGACCGCATTCATGCCCTTGGGGCCAAGGGTTCCGCGCACGGCTTTGGCGAGTTTGGCGACACCTCGCCCCAATGCTTCACGGGCGGCTTCGTCATGCAACATGATTTTCGGCATAATGATTTCCTTTTTATCTTTTTAACTTCCTTCCCCCCTCGCGGGGGAAGGTGGCGCAAAGCGCCGG
>JANOTU010000592.1:0-4132 GCA_031416515.1 Hyphomicrobiales bacterium | reverse complement strand
GCCCCTCGCGGTACCATTCAACACGGGCGATTTCAGCGCCGCCCAGGCGCCCTGAGCAGGTGATCTTGATGCCAAGGGCACCCATGCGCTGAGCCGACTGCACCGCGCGCTTCATGGCGCGGCGGAAGGCCACGCGGCGCTCGAGCTGCTCGGTGATGTTCTGGGCCACCAGTGTTGCATCAACTTCGGGTTTCCGCACTTCAACAATGTTGAGATGGACTTCCGAAGCCGTGAATTCGCCAACCTTCTTGCGCAGCTTCTCAATGTCCGCGCCCTTCTTGCCGATGACAACGCCGGGCCGGGCGGAATAGATCGTCACGCGGCATTTCTTGTGCGGACGCTCGATCAACACCTTGGAAATGCCGGCCTGCTTCAATTCCTTGGTCAGATAACCACGGATGGCGATATCCTCGTGCAGGAGCTTGCCGTATTCGCGGCTGCCTGAGTACCAGCGCGAATCCCAGGTGCGGTTGATGCCGAGGCGAAGGCCGATTGGATTACACTTCTGACCCATTATGCTGCTTCCTTGACTTCGCGGACGATGATCGTCAGTTCGCTGAAGAATTTCTCGATCTTGCCGACCCGGCCACGCGCATTCGGCATGAAGCGCTTCATCACCAGGTTCTTGCCGACCCAGGCTTCCGCCACCATGAGATTGCCGATGTCGAGATCATGGTTGTTCTCGGCATTGGCGATGGCTGATTCCAATGTCTTCTTGACATCAATGGCGATGCGGCGGCGCGAGAAGGTGAGCTCGGCCAAAGCCTTGTCAACCTTCATGCCGCGAATGGTGGCCGCTACTTCATTGAGCTTGCGCGGACTCGTCCGGATCGAACGGGTCACACATTTTGCTTCGTTTTCAGCGAGCGAACGGGGATGTTTGGGCTTGCTCATGATTTGCTCTTGTCAGAAGAGGACGATTTCTTGTCGCCGGCCGAGTGCGAATGGAAAGTCCGCGTGGGCGCGAACTCACCGAGCTTGTGGCCGACCATGTCTTCGGAGACATTGACGGGGATGAACTTGTTGCCGTTGTGAACCTGAAATGTCAGACCCACAAATTGCGGCAGGATCGTTGAGCGGCGGCTCCAGGTCTTGATAGCCATGTTGCGACCGGCATTGCGGGCGACATCTGCCTTTTTCAGCAGATACCCGTCAACGAATGGACCTTTCCAAAGTGAACGTGCCACAGCTTACCTCTTAATTCGACTTCTTGCGATCGTGGCGGCTGCGCACGATGAACTTCTGGGTGGATTTGTTCTTGCGGGTCTTCTTGCCCTTGGTCGGCTGGCCCCAGGGTGTCGCCCAGTGCTTGCCGCCATTGGTGCGGCCGCCGTTGGGATGGTCAACCGGGTTCCGGGCGATACCGCGCGAGACCGGGCGGAAGCCCTTCCAGCGATTGCGTCCGGCCTTGCCGATCACTTCGTTGACGTGATCAGGGTTTGATACAGCGCCCACCGAGCCCATGCAGGTGGAATTCACCATGCGGGTCTCGCCCGATTTGAGCTTCAAGAGCACATAACCCTGATCGCGACCTGCGACCATGGCGTAGGTGCCGGCAGCGCGCGCGAGCGAGCCGCCGCCGCCGGGCTTGGTTTCAACATTGTGCACAATGGTGCCCACCGGCATGGCGCCCAGCGGCATCGCATTGCCGGGCTTCACGTCAGCGGTGGCGCCAGCAATCACACTGTCGCCAACAGCCAGGCGCTGCGGGGCAAGAATGTATGACAGCGTGCCGTCAGTGTATTTGATCAGCGCAATGAAGGCCGTGCGGTTGGGATCATATTCGAGACGCTCGACCGTTGCCGCCATGTCGCGCTTGGTGCGCTTGAAGTCAACCAGCCGGTAAGCGGTCTTGTGCCCGCCGCCCTTGCGGCGTGAGGTGATGCGGCCCGTGTTGCCACGGCCACCAGAATTGCTCTGGCCTTCGACCAGGGACTTTTCCGGCTTGCCCTTGAACAGGTGGCTGCGGTCAACCTGGATCAGGTGACGGCGGCCGGCGCTGGTTGGATTAAATGTTTTGAGTGCCATCTTCTACTCTCACAAACCTGTCGTCACATCAAGGCGCTGACCTTCTTCGAGGGTCACATAAGCGCGCTTGGTGTCTGACAATTGACCGCGTTGTCCTTTGAAACGCCGGGTCTTGCCCTTGCGGACCAGCGTGTTGACAGCCTTCACCTTGACACCAAACAGGCCTTCAACAGCCTTTTTGATGGCAGGCTTGGTGGCGCCGAGTGCCACCGTGAAGACCACCTGATTGTGTTCAGAGGCAAGCGTTCCCTTTTCAGTGATCGCCGGGCTCTTGATGATGTCGTAATAATGCTCTTTGCTCATTTGAAACGCGCCTCCAGCGCTTCGACGGCGGCCGTGGTAAGGACCAGTTTGCGGCGGCGCAGAATGTCATAAACATTGATGCCCTGAATGGGGAGAACATCAATATTCGGAATGCTGCGCGCAGCGCGGGCGAAGCCCTCATTAACGGTGGCGCCGTCGATGATCAGCGCATTGACCAGGCCCATCTTCTCGAAGGCCGCGATCAATGATTTGGTCTTGCCGCCGGTAAGCTCTGCCTTGTCAATGATGATCAGGGACGAGTCCTTGACCTTGGATGACAGCGCATGGCGAAGCCCGAGGGCGCGGATTTTCTTGTTCAGCGAGGTCTCGTGGCTGCGGAACCTGGGACCAAAGGCCTTGCCGCCGCCCACGAAAATACCGGATTTCCGCGAGCCGTGGCGGGCCGTGCCGCCGCCCTTCTGATTGCCGAGTTTTCGTGTCGTGCGGTTGATTTCGCCGCGCGACTTCGCCTGGTGCGTGCCCTGCTGGCGCTTGTTGAGCTGCCACTGGACGACGCGGTGGATGATGTCGGCGCGGGGCACGAGACCAAAAATATGATCTCCGAGATTGACCTTGCCGACGTTCTCCATCTCAATCGTTTGAATGTCGGTGATCATGATGCTGCAACCTCAACTGCCGGCTTGAACGCGCCGGGCTTCAATGCGGCATCGGGAAGCTTGCGCTTGATGGCATCGCGAACCGACACCCACGCACCCTTGACACCGGGAACAGCGCCCTTGACCATTATCAGGCCACGGTCTGTATCAGTCTTGACAACGACGAGATTCAACGTGGTCACCTGCTCTGCGCCCATGTGGCCCGGCATCTTCTTGTTCTTGAAGACCTTGCCCGGATCCTGGCGGTTGCCGGTGGAGCCAATGGAACGATGGCTCACGGACACGCCGTGGGTGGCGCGAAGGCCCCGGAAGTTCCAGCGCTTCATGCCGCCGGCAAAACCCTTGCCCATGGACGTTGCCGTCACATCGACATATTGGCCGGGGACAAAATGATCCACCGTGATTTCAGCGCCCACTGGAATGACGTTCTCCGGGGAGATGCGGAATTCCTGCATACGGCGCTTGGGTTCCACCTTGTTCACGGCGAAATGTCCACGCTCAGCCTTGGTCAGGCGCTTGATTTTTGGCACACCGACGCCGAGTTGCAGGGCTGTATAGCCATGCTTCTCGTTCGTCTTCTGGGCAACCACCTGACAATTATCGACCTTGAGCACGGTCACGGGAACAACAACTCCCTCGGCCGTGTAGATCCTTGTCATTCCCAGTTTCAGTGCGATGAGACCAGCACGCATCGCTTCACTCCTAGAGCTTAATTGCAACATCGACACCAGCAGCCAGATCGAGCTTCATCAAAGCATCGACAGTCTGCGGGGTCGGATCAACGATATCCAGAAGACGCCTGTGAGTGCGTATCTCGAATTGTTCACGGCTTTTCTTGTCCACATGCGGCGAGCGGTTCACGGTGAACTTCTCAATGCGGGTGGGCAAAGGCACGGGCCCGCGGATTTGCGCGCCGGTGCGTTTGGCCGTGTTCACGATCTCCTTGGTCGATACATCAAGAATGCGATGATCGAAGGCCTTGAGCGTGATGCGGATGTTTTGGCGTTGCATCTGGGAACCTGTTCTTAGTCTGTTATCTTGGCGACGACGCCAGCGCCGACTGTGCGTCCACCTTCACGGATGGCGAAGCGCAGCTTCTCTTCCATGGCGATGGGGGTGATCAACTCGACATCAAAGGAGATGTTGTCGCCCGGCATCACCATTTCGGTGCCTTCGGGAAGTGT
>JANOTU010000591.1:0-3119 GCA_031416515.1 Hyphomicrobiales bacterium | reverse complement strand
CGAGCGCGTCGCCTGCCGAGCGCAGCCGCACGTCGCGGCCCCTGATCTTCATGACGCCGTCGAATTCATGGTGAACGCCGGCAATGATCTTCATCATCGTCGACTTGCCGGCGCCATTTTCGCCGACGAGGCCGTGGATCTCGCCTGCCCGCAACGTGAAGCTCACATCGCGCAGCGCTGCCACACCACCGAAGGATTTTGAAACACTGATCAGTTCGAGCAGGGGTGAAACCTCACCCCCGCCCGTTTGCCTCACTTCGTCCTTCATCGCCTGCGGCTAGATCAGGAAGTTCTTCTGCAGCCACAGATGACCAGGCGCTGTTTCCGTGGTGATGACAGGACCATCCGCCAGAATATAGGCCGGGATATCCTTGGGCGATTTTTCGCCGCCCACAACGGCAGCGACACCCGCCGCCACCGACCAGCCATGAATGCGGCAGGAGGGATTGCGCACGGTGGCCAGCATGACGCCTTCGAGCACAGCGTTGACCGCGGGCGGCATGGCATCAACGCCGCCGATGATGATTCCGGTGCGGTTTTTTGCCTTCATCACGTTGTGCGCCGCCAAAGCCATGTCATCATTGTGGAAGAAGGCGGCGGCGATGTTTTCGTTCTGGGTCAGGATTGATTCCCAGATGCGCGCCACTTTGGTCACATCCCAGTCAGCAGGTTCCTCATTGATCAGCTTCACATTGGGATAGGCGGCAAGCACTTGCTTGAACCCCTTGGCGCGACCCTGCGCGCCGGAATGGCCAAGAGCGCCTTGGGTCATCACCACATTGCCTTCGCCCTTGATGACGGCCATGATCTGGTTGGTCACAACCGAACCCATGAACACGTTGTCAGGCGATATCTGGGTGTGAATGTTGATGGTGCCGGGCGGTGCGATGAGGGTGTCCATGGCAATCACCGGGGTGCCGGAGTCAATCATTTTTTTGACAGGATCAACAAGCGTGCCGATGCCAAACGGTTGGATCGCCACAAAATCCCATTTCTGCGAGGCCATGTTGTCAATTGATGAGCGCTGCTTGGTGGCTGAGAGTTCGCCGTCAAACCAGGAAATCTCGACATTCATAAGCGCGCCCCAAGCCTCCGCCGCCTGTTTTCCCTGGGCGCACCAAGTCGCCTGCAGACCGGCATTGGAGAAGGCTGCCTTCAGAGGCTTTGATGCTTTTTTCAGTTCCTGCGCCATCGCCGGATCAAACCCGGCATTGGCCATCAGCGCGGCGCCAAGGCCCGCCGCGCCACGTTTCTTGAACACGTCACGGCGATTCGCTGCTTCCTTGATGAGTTCGTCCAACATGATTTCTGTATCCTCCTTGATGTCCAACAACCATGAAGCACTGCCGTAATTAACTTGTTGCCGCTTGCAACACATGGCCGGGACGATTGATTTGGCGGGGCGGTGAAGACTGTGCTTGGGTGAATTATTCAAGCAGTGCGGCGTCATTGTCCAGCGGAATATGCTACTGCGACGCAAAATTCATCTCGCATGCGCAACATGGAGGGTCTGATCTGGACAAATACCGACAAAGCAATTCTATTGCGTCTTGAAATTTGGAGAATCACAATATGGGTTTGGCCACGCCTGCGGGGTATAAGCCGCTGAACAGTCAATCGCTTGCCACATATCTTCATGGCTTCAAGTCTGTTTCCGCGCGACTTGGCGGTAAACCAGAGGCGTGGCGCATTGAGGAAATTGGCGACGGCAATCTCAACCTGGTGTTCAAGGTGTTTGGACCCCGTGGCGCTGTCGCTGTCAAACAGGCGCTCCCTTATGTGCGCCTTGTGGGCGAAAGCTGGCCCCTGCCGCTGTCTCGCGCGCATTATGAGCATATGGCCTTGTCGGAGCAGGCGCGGCTCACGGAACGGCTGGTGCCTGAGATATTTCATTATGACGAAGCCATGGCCCTTATGGTGATGGAGTTCCTGCAGCCCCATATCATCATGCGCCACGGCATGATTGGCGGCGTTGAATACCCCAAATTCGCCGATGATATTTCAACCTTCATGGCGCAGACCCTGTTCTTCACCTCCGATCTGGCCCTCAAGGCTGATGCCAAGAAGAAAATGATCGCCGATTTTGCGGGCAACACGGCGCTATGCAAAATCACCGAGGACTTGATTTTCACCGACCCCTACCGCATCGCCCCCCTCAATCGCTGGACCAGCCCGCAGCTTGATTGGCTCGCGGCAAAATGGCGCGAAGATGGTGATCTCAAGGTCGCGGTCTCGCGGCTCAAGCTCAAATTCATGTCCTCAGCGGAAGCCATGATCCATGGCGATCTGCACACAGGTTCTGTGATGCTCACGACCGACGACACCCGGGTGATTGATCCCGAATTCGCCTTCATGGGGCCCATGGGGTTCGACGTGGGCGCAGTGATCGCCAATTTCCTGCTCAGCTACTTTTCCCAGGACGGGCACACGAACAGCGACAGCTACCGCGCCTGGATCCTCACCACGACCGAATCGATCTGGACATCCTTCGCCCGGAAATTTGTGCGCCTGTGGGAAACCCACGCCACCGGCGACGCCTATCCGCCTGACCTGTTTCAGGGTCCATTGGGCGAAATTCGCCTGGCCGCTGAACGCAGCGCCTACATGGAGGGCCTGTGGACCGACACAGTCGGCTTTGCCGGTGCCAAGATGGCCCGCCGCATCCTCGGACTTGCCCACAATATCGATCTTGAATGGATCAAGGACGCTGACATCCGCGCAACTTGCGAAGCCCGCGCTCTGACACTGGCGCGCGGCATGATGGTCAATCCGGAAAACTATTCATCAGTTTCAGACCTGTGCGCCGCAGCAAAATTGATGCGCTGCTGGACCCCAACCTGGAGCGCCTGAAACTGGAGCGGGCGAAGGGATTCGAACCCTCGACCCCAACCCTGGCAAGGGTGCGCTTGAGTCTTTTGGGCCGCGCACCCTTAGCCCATGTTTGACACTCGTATAAAAATATCGAGTATTTTCAGTTCGTTACGACGAAACAAAAGTCGGAGTGGCACTACATTCTGGTCAAACGTGATTTATACGGTGTGTTTGACAATGCCTCCCGGGGCTGGATTGATCTCGAGGGCATCGTAAATCCGGCGCAGGGCCGACTCAGCCACGGTGGC
>JANOTU010000590.1:0-2375 GCA_031416515.1 Hyphomicrobiales bacterium | reverse complement strand
CCGATGTCGTCGATGTCACCGGCAACGCGCCCATTACCTTCACTGTTCTGGGCAATGACACCGATGTCGTCGGCGGGCTGATGCAGGTCACCAGCTTCACCTGGGGCAGCGAAACCAGCACTGGCTCCATCACCATCTCCGGCGTCGGCACCATGACGCTCAACGGCGATGGCAGCTTCACCTTCACCCCACAGGCCAATTCCAACAAGCCGGTTCCCGCCCTCACCTACACGCTCAATGGCGGCGATACGGCGGTGGTGACGTTTACCGAGGATGCGCCTGGCAACCGGCCGGATGAACCGCGCATTGTCGCCGAAACGCCGCAGGTTGACACGCTCCCCGATCTCGCTCCCGGCGACATTGTCATCACCGATGTGCTGCAGAAGCTGGGTGATCTCAATTCTGTGCGGGGCTTTGGCGATGGCCGCGGCATTGTTGGCGAGACCGCGCAGTGGGCGGGGCGCCAGGGCAGCGATGGCAGCTGGCTGGCGGAGTTCATCGACACCCGCGACAACCACACCTATGTCAGCCAGTCGCTCAACCTCAACCTGTTCCTCGGCCAGGGTGATGGCGAGGGCGAGGCTGATGTGCTTTCGGTGCGCAGCCTGGTGCGCGGCAATGCCTTGTTCATCGGCTTTGACGAGTTGGTGAGAGGCGTTGCCGACGGCCTGACAGTAACCATGGCCGATGGCAGTCCGCTGCCCTCCAACATCTCGCGCCACAATGCCCAGACCTATGTGGTGGATATCCACAGCGGCGGCGACTGGATCGATCTCAAGGCGGTGCTCAGGAACGCAGATGGCACGGAGGCCTTCTGGCGCATCAGTATCAATTCCGAGTCGGGCGAGATCGTGCTTACCGGGCAAAGCGATGCGGTGGCGCCAACCTTTGGCGATGCGATCAAGCGGCATGCCATGCAGCAACAACGCGCCAATCACGCGCTGCTGGACGCGCTGCGGAAATAGAGCGATAAGGACAGCGCGGGCGCGAAGATTCGCGCCCGCAAACAGAAAACAAGCGTGGCGTTGCATTGAGGGGAACAACAAGAATGAGAGTGGCGGGGAGGATCATCGCTGTAGCGGCGGTTGTGGTGTTGCTTTCGGCTTGCGCCATCAAGCCCGATGCGCTGACATCAGCGCAGATTGACGCATTCACAGGGGAAAATGTTGCAGCGGTGACGGCGGGACAGGAGCCGCTGCGGGGGCCCATTGATCTTTATGAGGCCATGGCGCGGGCGCTGAAATACAATCTTGATTTCAAGATCGAGATGATGAACGAGGCGCTGGCCGCACGCTCTCTGGATCTGAAATCCGCCGCCATGCTGCCGCAGCTGGTGGCCAATTCCGGCTATGACGGGCGCTCCAATGATTCAGGGGGGTCCTCACGCAACATCCTAACAGGCGACCTAGAAACGGGCGATCCGTCAACCTCCACCGAGCGCGAGGTTCTCACCGCCAATGCGCAACTCTCCTGGAATATTCTCGATTTCGGCCTGTCTTATGTTCGCGCCCGGCAATCCGCCGATGAAGTGCTGATCGCCGAGGAGCGGCGGCGCAAGGTGGTAAACCGGATCATTGAAGATGTGCGCGCCGCCTATTGGCGCGCCGCCAGCGCCCAGCGCCTGATCAGCGGCCTTGGCAAGTTGGAAAAGCGGGTGGAGGCGGCGCTGAAAGGCAGCCGCGCCCTGGTTCATGAGGGGGCGCAATCGCCGCTCACAGCGCTCGCCTATGAGCGCGAGCTTCTCGATATCCGCAAGCAGATCCATGAACTGATGAATGACATGCAGGTGGCGCGCTATCAGTTGGCGACGCTGATGAACTTGGCCCCCGGCACCAACTATTCCATCGCCGCTGTCAACCGCAATGGCGTCAAGCTCAAGCTCAACCAGGATGTGGGCGGGCTTATCGACATCGCCCTCCGCAACCGGCCGGAACTGCGCGAGACGCAACTGAAGCAGCGCATTTCCTTCCGCGAGGCGGATGCGGCGCTGCTGGAAATGCTGCCCGGCATCAATGTGTTCGCCGGCGTTGATGTCAGCTCCAATGACCTGCTCTACAATGCCAGCTGGGTTTCCTGGGGCGCCAAGGCCAGTTGGAACGTGATGCGGGTGTTCACCTATCCCTTGCGCAAGAACCAGATCGCCGCCAATGATGAATTGCTGCATCAGCAGGCGCTGGCCACCACCATGGCGGTGATGACCCAGGTGCATGTGGCCCGGGTGCGCTTTTATCAGCTCACCCAAATCCTCAAAGACGCCGCCGACTATCATGATGTGCAGGCCCGCATGCTGGAGCAGGTCCGCGTGGCCGCCAAGGAGAGTGCGGCCAGCGAGCAATCGCTGATCCGCGAGGAAATGAATACGCTGGTCGCGTCCG
>JANOTU010000589.1:0-2322 GCA_031416515.1 Hyphomicrobiales bacterium | reverse complement strand
CGGCGATCATCAGGCCGAGCTTTCCGGCCTCGGCTTCTTTCGGCGTGCGGGTCATGGGGGTGTCGACAAAATGCCCGCCTTTGGCGGCGACATCGCCGGCGATCTTGATGGTGGAATCGGGCTCCGCCGTGGAGCAATCGGCGATGATGAAGCCCTCGCGCACAGCGCCGAGGAGACCATGTTCGCCGTAGACTGCCTGTTCCACTTCGGGGCTTCCGGTCACACACAGGATGACCATGTCGCAGGCCGTGGCGAGCGCATGAGGGCTGCCCAACTCGGTGGCTCCCCGGGCTATGAGATCTTCAACGGGGGCGCGGTTGCGGTGCGCGAGGACGCTGAGCTTGAACCCCTTCTCCAGAATATTCTTGCCGATGCCGTGGCCCATGAGGCCGACGCCGATAAGTCCTACATGCTTGATGGTCATGATGCTGTTCCCTGTTGAATGAATGCGCTGATGTCATCGTGGATAAAAAGGCGTTCCCGGTCTTTTTTGGCAAAGCCCAGGCGTTGGTAAAAGCGGGCGGCTCCGGCATTGGCGTGGTCAACCTCCAGCTTGATGAAGCCCGCACCCAGGCCCAGCCCGCGCGACGCGGCAGCCTGAAGGAGTTTGAGCCCGATGTTCCGCCTACGCTGATCCGCATCGACAAAAAGGTCAACCACATAAAGCCCGCGCCCACCCCGCCAGGTGGAAAACGTCATCACCGACAAACACGCGCCAATCAGCCTGCCATCCGTCTCCGCCACCACCACGTCAACGAGGTCGCGGCCTGCATTCAGCGCGTTCGCCGTAAGGCGCGGCACAACGGCGCTCAACTTTGCTGACTCCGCCACCATGCGGACGATCTCGCCTGCATCTGCCTCGCGCATGTCGCGGATGATTGGATGTGCCATGATTCGTCTGCTAATAGCATGATCCCATGTCCAGCATCCATGCCACCGCCAGCCTGCCGAAAATCGCTTACGCCCGTGGCAGTTATGTTCATGACGTGGACGGCAAGCAATATATTGATGGCTCTGGCGGCCCTGCGGTTTACTGCATCGGGCATGGCAACAGCGAAGTCAATGACGCCATCAAGGCCCAGCTTGACCGTGTGGCGCATGGCTACCGCTATAATTTCACCTCCGATGCGCTGGAGGAACTGACCGAGATCATCAAGTTGCGCTGCGGCGGCACGCTTCAGCATATGGTTTTTGTGACTGGCGGCTCGGAAGCCGTAGAATCCTGCCTCAAGCTGGCCTTGCAATATCATGCGGCGCGGGGAGACATGAGCAGGCGGCGTTTTATCGCCCGGGAAAGAAGCTGGCATGGCAACACGCTGGGTGCGCTTTCCGTCTCAGGCTTTCTGGAGCGCAAACGCGCCTTTGAAGGCTCGCTGCTGGATGTCTCGCGGCTTTCGCCCGTCAATGAATATCGCCCCATTGCCGAAAATGTCGGCGAAGCCTGCGCCCAGGAGCTTGAGGACGAAATTTTGCGCCTGGGGCCAGAGCGCTTTGCCGCCTTTATTTTTGAGCCTGTGGTGGGTGCGGCGGGCGGCTGTGTTCCCGCTCCCGCAGGCTATGCCAGGCGGGTGCGCGAGATTTGCGACCGCTACGGCGTGCTGATGATCGCCGATGAAGTGATGTCGGGCGCTGGCCGCTGCGGCGCCTGGCGGGCCCTGGAGGCCGATGGTGTCGAGCCTGACATCATGGCGGTGGCCAAGGGGCTGGCGGCGGGCTATCTGCCGCTGGGCGCTGCCATCTATTCAAACAAGGTGGCGGACGTCATCGGCGCTGCCATGACGGGCCACACCTTCACCGGCCACACCGCCTGTTGCGCCGCAGGGGTCGCCGTTCAGAAAATCGTCACCCGCGAAAAACTGGTGGAGCGGGTCCGCGTTGGCGAGGCCAATCTCAAGGCCATGCTTGGCGACGCGCTCAAGGGTGTAGCCGCCGTAGGCGACATTCGCGGGCGCGGTTACTTCATCGCCATTGAACTGGTGGCCGACGCCGTGACGAAAACACCCTTCCCTGCTGATGAGCAACTCTACATCCGCATCCGCCAGCAGGCGCTGGACAACGGCCTCATCTGCTATCCCGTGGGCGGCAACGTCGACGGCGTGAGCGGCGATGTCGTCATCCTGGCCCCGCCCTATAATGCCAGCGACGCTGAACTGGACGAAATCGTCAGCAAGACGACGAGGTCGGTGAAGCAGGTTCTGGCGGCGGCGGGGCTGGGATAGGCGACAGCCAACAATAAGTGAATCGCTTGGCGCCGACATGTTGCCGCTTTGCTGCCTGGGAGCGCGGGCGTCCCGCCCGCCCTTTGAACCAAGGGCGGGCGAG
>JANOTU010000588.1:0-5843 GCA_031416515.1 Hyphomicrobiales bacterium | reverse complement strand
GTTCAGCGAAATCAAAGAGGTCATCTGGCTCTACCATGGCGCGGTCAATTTCAACTGAGATCGTGCCGGTCGAAAGCATTGCCGAACGCCGCGCCAGTTTCACTTCGGATGACCGTCAATGAAACCCTGCACATTGTCTTTTCCGTCCGTATTTTGACGCTCCAGCAAAGCTAACTCCGCTGCGGCTCTGGCCGCCTCGCGAACGGCGATTCTGGCCTGGCGCAACCGCCTCCTGGCGCGAAGAAACAGCCAAATCGCCACCCCGGCAGCGGCCAGGAGAGTGTAGATGACGATCGCGAAAATCGGCCACGGCCGGTCGTTCCGGTCTGCAGTTTTGATATCTAGCGCATTTGGAATCATCGACAAAATGGGTATGCGCCAGCCGGTATATGTGATCACCGCCACGCCTTTGTTCAAGGCAATCGACGTTGCGCGGGACTGAACATTGGCGGAGTCAAACTTGAAATAATGCAGAACATCCTCATTTACAAATACATAGGATTTTTTGCCGTCAAGACTATCGGCGTAAACTTCGTATACGTCTCTTGTGGCACCTACGGGCTCACTTCCATTCGCCACGTTTCCCGCGTCGACACGAATAACATCTGTGCCAGTTATCTGCAGGACAACGACACTGGGCAGATGGAAATTCAGGAATCCCAAAACCGCCATGCCGGTGATCGCTGTCAATGCGATCTTGATTTTCGTGAATGTTTGCATCTGCTTCTCCCGCGTGCGTTTTGAATGGTCAGGAATTGCACTTAAGGCGCCAAACCAGCGGTACGCAATTGCGCGCCAGTTGAGTTGTGGAAATGGCTTTGCCTTTGCCGACATAACGAACCGGAACGTCGGCCGCTTCAATAAGTGATATTGCCAGTGAGACCCGGGTTGCAATATTGACGTTTTGAGTGCCGAGAATTGCCGACGTCACAACGCCAATCACCTGCCCGCTCGAGTCGAGAACGGGTCCGCCGCTCGAACCTGGCTGGATGGGCGAGGTAATCTGAAACGCGCGCGCGTCATCCTTGGGGCCAAGGAGCCCGGACACGATTCCTTCACCAAGCTTGGCACCGGAGCCCAGAACATTGGCGAGGGGAAAGCCAATGGACGTCGCTTGCTCACCCAATACGGGTCCGGGATAAGTGCGCAGTGTCAGTGGCGCAAGCGCTTCAGGGCGCGCGCTGCGGATGAGGGCGAGATCATTGCTGTGGTCGACGATAACCGGTTCTGCTTCATGCTGCCCGCCAAATCCGGTAATGAGCACACGCTTTGCGCCGGCCACGACGTGCGCGTTTGTCAAGAAGTGGCTGCTGGAAACCAGAAAAGCTGATCCACCCCATTCGGACCCATTGTCCGCTCCTGGACCAGCGCCATCCGATGGGCGGCCATTCTCGCGTTCAAGCTTCGAACGCGCTTTGCTCAGGTCGCGCAGCTGGAGGCCAAGGCGCTTTCCCAGTTCTTCAATGCCATTGAATACACCGTCCTTCTTGGCCCTGATTTTCCACCGTCCGTCCTTGCGATAGACTTCAGCAAAAACGATGCAGGAAACAGCCAGGTCCGAGAGGCCGATTTCAACAGTAAAGGATCCAATATTCGCCCGCACCCAGTTGAACGAATTGAGCGTTGATGCGTCACTGCCGGTTTGCAGCACGACATGCAGCCTGGCCGTATCTTCATGCAGGCGCGACAAATCGATTGAGTAATGGGCGGGTCCGTTCTTCTGAACAACAAAACCGGGCGCGTCCTGCTGCATCGGCAGCCAGATACGGTCTGGTCCGGTTTGCGAAAGCACAGCGATCGCATGTTCAAAAACTGTATTTGCACCATGTTCAATGAATATCTCAAGCATCGTTTCATCAATGAACGCATTCTCCCCAGCGGTGAGAGGTTTCTTCATGCGGCAGCCGATTCCCAAAGACGCCGGGAGGTCATCGGCAGTTCGACCGGCTGATCGACAATGCGGACAGCGACGGGAAGTGGCAATGACTTGAATTTAACCGGCCTGCCAAGCAGCATCTGGGCGGCATTGGCCGGCAAGTTGATGCCAGCCGCAGCCGAGTAACCGATGCCGCCTGATGGCCGGGTGTTGACCTCCAGCACCTTGACCACGCCGTGCCGGTCGGCACGGGTCTGAATATTTACCAGGCCATCAAGCTTGAGATGCCGAACAATGGCTTGAACGATTTCAACCTCTGGACCACCGGTGGAAACAATCTGGCAGTTCGCGAGCTTTTGGCGTTTGGCATGCGCAACCAGCTCGCCAGCATCGCAAACACAGTCGACGGAATGCTCTTTGCCCGGAAGATGCTCCATGACGATCAATGCTTCTGGTTCATTCGCAGACGCAAAAGCGGCAACAAAAACCCCCGGATCAATCATGTGAGTGGTCTTGCCAGCAAAAACATCGTATAAATTTTGGTTTTTTTGGAAGCGCCAATAGCCTCGGCCATAGACACCGACCACAGGCTTGACGCAGGCTTCGCCATTGATTTCAATTGCCGCAATCGCGGCCCGCAGTTCATCAGCCGTCCGCACGGCGATTGTCACTGCGACAGGAACGCCGATTTCTTTCATCGTATCCGTGAACTGATCCTTGCGATCACAAATTTCTATTGACCTCGCGGTGGTGGCTCCCGCAGCAAGCCTTATGCCGGCGTCAGCAAACCGGCCTCGCGCGGCAGCCAGCGCCCGGCGTTGGCGCATTGCAACAATTGCCTTGATGCCAAGCTTTGTGGCCTCGCCGAATGCCCAATCCGCGTAGGCGCCGCCATCGTCCCCGGCGAAATGCGGCTCGACGAACGCGGAATCAGCAACCATAAATATGTCCTCACGGAAATGTTTGTGAGAGCTCAAAATCTTAACATTATTGTGGGAAAACTCCGAGCGTATAAGCGCTGCGACATCCCGCTGACTTGAATGCGCGTGATTGAGCCAGATGCTTTCAATCATGGGCTGTGGTCTCTTTATCCTTGTCAAGCCGGGTTTTTCGGCTTCTGGAAACAATACCGATTGACATTCCTGAAACCACACTCGAAATCAGCTTGACGGTCGGTTTTATCTGCTGACGCTGGCCAGCAATGAATTTCATCCAGACGGGTACTCACTGCCGCCCGAAGCAATTGATCTTACTTTTCGATCACCACTTCGATAAATTTCCTTATTGTCAGTTATTGAAGATTACACTAACATCATTCCCGGGTTCAACCAATTTAATTGAGGTAGCTGCAAATGGGTGTTTCGCTGGTCAAGGGTCAGGCTATCAATCTTGAAAAACAGGCCCCCGGGCTTTCAAAAATTGCAATGGGACTTGGGTGGGATGTGGCGAAGGGCATATTTGGTTTTGGCGGCGGCGATATCGATCTGGATGCGTCGGCCATCCTGTTTGACGCAAAAGCCGCGGCGGTTGACATGGTTTGGTTTCGCGACCTGAAAACCAATAATGCCCCCGTATATCATAGCGGCGACAATCGCACTGGTGCTGGTGACGGCGATGACGAAACAATTTTCATAGATCTGTCACGGGTTCCCGCCAATGTGATGTCAATTGTATTGACCGTGAATTCATTTCAGGGGCAGACTTTTGACCGGGTCAAGAACGCTTACGTGCGCCTGCTCAATGTTGGCAACGGCGCGGAGGTAGCCAAATTCGATTTGGCGACAAAGGGCAGCAAAGACACCGGGTTTGTGCTTGCGGTGCTCTCGCGCAAGAGTGGAGTTTGGGATTTGAAGGCCGTGGGCGAACCTGCCACCGGCCGCACCGTTGTGGACCTCACCGCCACGGCCGCGCGCTACGTATAGCCTGCGCGGCACCTCAAAAACAGCGTCACCTGGACTGCAAGGGGAAACGAGAATGGCGAGTCTGAAGAAGGGCGGCAATGCCCTGATGGATGGAAGCACAGCCGACATCATGGTGCGGTGGAGTGCTGGTCAGTCACAAGTCCGCGAAGTTGATATTTCTGCATTCATGTTGTTGTCAAGCCGCAAGGTGAAATCTGACGCCGCCATGATTTTCTATGGCCAGCGGCGTTCGGCGGAAGGGTCTGTTGAGATCACTCAACTCGATCAGAAGTTGGATTCTGATTTCGTCGCAACCCGGTTCCATGTCAAACTTGCACAGGTGCCGCCGGAAATCGAAACGATCGCGTTTACGGCCACCATTGGTGGTGCTGGCGGCTCGGCATTTGGCGCGCTTGGCAGTGTGCAGATTGTTTCAGCGGCAACAGAATCTCACGTTTTTGATGTTCCAATAGCAGGAGCGACCGAGGCGGCGCTGATCCTGGGAGAATTATACCGGCGCAGTGGACAGTGGAAATTTCGCGCTGTCGCACAAGGTTTTAACGGCGGCCTCAAACCACTGGCGGAATCAATGGGTGTTGCTGTGGAAGATGCGCCCGCCCCGCCGCCTCCTGCCGCGCCGCCAGCGCCACATATCCCACCGCCGCCGCCCGCGAAGGCAAGTGTGCCTCCGATAAGCCTCTCCAAGCTTACGCTGACCAAGAGCAAGCCAACGATTGACCTCACAAAAAAGCCCAGTGGCTATGGCGAAGTCCGCATCAATTTGAACTGGAACCGCAGTTCTGGTGGGAAGAGCGGCGGGTTTTTCTCACGGCAGCCCAAGGGAATCGATCTCGATCTCGCATGTCTGTTCGAGTTGCAGGACGGATCGCTTGGCGCAGTGCAGGCATTGGGGCGCAGGTTCGGCGAGTTCGGCGCTCCGCCCTATGTGGAACTTGCCGGCGATGACCGCACCGGAGACAGTGCGGACGGGGAGTGGATGCGCATCAACGGCCAGCATTGGCCTGCGATCAAAAGGATACTGATCTACACTTTCATTTATGAAGGTGCGCCCAACTGGGCTGCGGCAAACGGAGTCATCAACATATTTGCGCAAGATCAGGCGCCCATTGAAGTCCGGCTTGATGAGACCGGTTCAAACGCAGGCACATGCGCAATCGCATTGTTTGAAAATGCCGGCGGACAGATGCGGATCAACCGCGAAGTGAATTATTTTTCCGATGCGGGCAAAATGGATTTGCATTACCGTTGGGGCCTCCAATGGCAATCGGGATCAAAGGACTGACCAACGACTGCAACAATTAGAGAAGGAAGTGAAGAATTATGGCACTGGAATGGCTCAAGAAGAATGTGGCTGATGCGCGTCAGCGAGTTGCCGAAGAAGTTAGCAAATTCAAGAATCGTGACTTTATGGAAGCAACCGTCGCTGCCATCGCGATAATATCGGCAGCCGATGGTGATATCTCGTCTGCCGAAAAACAGAAAATGATCAAATATTTTGAGAGCTCCAACGAACTCAAAGCATTTAAAAGCGCGGACGTGATCGCGTTCTTCAAGTCGATCACGGAGAAGTTCGAGTTCGATGCATCAATTGGCAGAGCTGAAGCGCTCAAGGTCATTGGCAAGCTGCGTTCCAATGTCGACGCCGCGCGGCTTCTCGTGCGGGTCTGCTGCGTGGTCGGAGCCTCCGATGGGAATTTTGACAGCGCAGAAAAGGCTGCGGCGGTGACAATATGCAAGGAACTCAATCTCAATCCAGTGGATTTCGAACTTTGAGGTTTTCTTTCGATCCCAACTCCAGTCACTGACTGTTAAGCAAACTTTAATTTTGGTTGCCAATGAGCTGAATTTGCGAAGGGTGATCCGGGCGGTTGTTGGGCCGCAATAATAAATGGTGTTTGGCGACCTGTTCCACTATCGTAGAGGACGGTAGCTGGTATTTTCGGTCAGAACCATCAGCTTGGCCGCGAGGCCAGGCAAGCGAGTAAAGAGGCGCTGTTTGATCAAGGCAGCGACCGTAACAATGACTTACCAAACAGGCCTGCGGG
>JANOTU010000587.1:0-2670 GCA_031416515.1 Hyphomicrobiales bacterium | reverse complement strand
GTCGCCCACCTTGCTCTGGTCGGGGCGCGTCGCCTGGGTGCCCGAATCCTGCCACGAGATGTTGCAGGCGATCTGACCGCCGAGGAAGGCGGCGCGGTTGGTCGGCCAGTCGGCGGCGGCGATGCCTTCGATGGCGTGTTTCGACAGCGCCACGATGGTCTCCAAGCCCTTGACTCCAGCGTCACCGTTGAAGATCGGCTCCCACTTGTCGTTGAAGAGCTGCATGCCGTGCTGGGCGGCAATGTGCTGCCAGGTGTAGGTGGCCCAGAAGCCGCGGGCCATCATCATGCCGATGGCGCTGACGCCCTTTTCGACCTTGTTCAGTTCCGGTGCCAGGCGGATCATTTCCTCGTAAGACGGAATAGAGGTGATGCGGTCGGCATCAATGCCGATCTTCTTGAAGATCGACGGACGGATATGGACCTGCTGGATGTCGCAGTCAAAGGGAATGCCGAGGATGCCCTTGTCGGCCCAGTGACCATAGTTCCTCTGGTAGGTCTCATAGAAGTCATCAAAGGGCAGCGCCCACTTCGCCACATATTCGTCGAGCGGCTTGAGGAAGCCTTGCGCGCCGAAATCGCCAAGCCAGGGCGAGAAGAACTGGATGGCGTCGAAGCTGGCATTGCCGGACAGGAATTCAGCCACGACCTTGTCGTACATCGAATCATCGGGAATGGCGACGATCTCGATCTTGATGCCGGAAAGTTCAGCGAAGGGTCCAACCTGCTCCTGGGCCGATTCGCGGTCGGCTGCGCCGATGGCGAAGCGCACGGTTTTGCCGGCATGTTCCTTGCGCACCGCCTCCCAGTCAACCGTGCGGATCCAGTCTTTCTTGGCATCCCACAACTCGTCATTGTCGCCGAGCTTGTACTGGTCGCGGTATTCTTTCTTCACCATGGTGCCAACGTTGATCTTGGCCAGCACATCGGCCGGGTTCGGCAAGTTCTGCGAATAGGCGCTGCGCACATTGAACAGCGATACGCCGCCAACACCTGTGACCAGCGCAGCGCTCGCCGCGGCGGTTGATTTCAGTAAGGACCGGCGCGTGACCAGACCTGATTTTTTCGTCACCATCTGTGTTCTCCTCCATTGATACGGCCTGATTTTGGGTATTGCGCAACGCGCGGCCAGCGCTAGCCCGCTTAACGTACTAAATTATAGAATGAAGCGCAAATGTTTCATTTCGACTTGTGTTGCCCCGGTTCTTGCCGCATTCTGAAATCATGAAAAAACCGCTTCCCAAGCCTGAGCGCGGCGCTAGGCGAATCGCCCGCAACCGAATGCGCATTGCCTGGATGTATTATGTCGAGGGCCTCACCCAGAATGAAATCGCCGATCAGCTTGGCATAGGCCGCGTCACCGTGGTGCGCAATATTCATGAGGCGATCAAGCAGCGCGAAGTGAAAATCTGGATCGAGGGCGAAGTCGCCGAGTGCTTTGAGCTAGAGGCCGAACTGAAGAAAGCCTTCGGCCTGAAGGACGCGGTGGTGGTGCCGGAGCCTTCGCTGCCGGAGCATGTAAGCAAGGCCATCGGCGTGGCGGCGGGTATGTATATTTCCGATGCGATGTCCGACAACATCTCCGTGGGCGTGGGTTGGGGGGCCACTCTTTATGAATCGTTGCAAACCCTGGCTCCGCGTGAGCTGAAAGATGTGCAGGTCATCTCGCTCCTCGGCGGCATCGTTCAGGCGCGGAAATTCAATCCCGCTGAGTTCGCCTGGCAGTTTTCCCGGATAGTCGGGGCCGATTGCTATCTGCTGCAAGCCCCCGCTGTGGTTGACTCTCCTGAAACCCGTACAGCCCTGATCGAACGCTGTGGCCTCATCGATGTCATGACCCGCGCGGAGAAGCTTGATGTGGCGCTCCTCAGTGTCGGCGCGTTGTCGGCGGCGTCCACAGCCTTCCGCTTCAATCTACTCACCGATACCGAGAGGCTGGAACTCACGGCGGCAGGAGCCGTGGGCGACATGCTGTTCAATTTCTATGACCGCGAGGGCCGCATCGTCGATCACCCGGTCAACGCCCGCATCATGTCGATCCCTCCGGCGCAGCTCCGCAGCGTGCCCACCCGCATTCTGGCATCAGGCGGCCAGGAAAAAGTCGAGTGCCTTCTGGGTGCCATCAAGCTGATCCAGGCCAATGTGCTGATCACCAATGAAGAGACAGCGCGCGAATTGCTGGCGCGGACCTGATCAGCCTTCAATTTTCGAAAAATCTGCCACTTCCAATGTCGCTGTCCTGATGCGGTTGAGCAGCTTCAACCGGTTCTCGCGGAATGTGGCGTCCTTGTCATTGACGGTGACCTTGTCGAAGAAGGCATCCACCGGCCCCCGCAACTTGGCAATCGCCCGCATCGCCCCTTCAAAATCCTCGGCCTCGACAGCGCGGCGCGTCTGCCCCGTGGCGATGGTAATCGCCGAATGCAACGCCTTTTCCTCGCCCTTGATCAGATGATCGATGCGGATATCGGAGCCATAGGACACGCCATCCTTCTTCTCCTCGATCTTGAGGATGTTTGAGGCGCGTTTGACTCCGGCAAGAAGGTTCTTGCCGTCATCGGTGTCGAGGAATTTGGAGAGAGCCTCAACGCGGCGGACAATCATCAGGAGATCATCCTGATTGCCAAGCGACATGACGGCGTCGATGAGATCATGACGGGACCCGGCTTCG
>JANOTU010000586.1:0-9927 GCA_031416515.1 Hyphomicrobiales bacterium | reverse complement strand
TTCAAGGATACCTATGAGGATCTGACGCCAGTCAGCCTTGAGCAATTGATTGGCGACATCGCTGCGGGAAAATCCGCGAAACCCGGACCACAAGTCAAGCGCCAGTTTTCAGCGCCCGAAGGGGGACCAACCACGCTTACAGATGCCACGCTCTATGGCAATGAACGGAATTTTTCCCGTGCGGAGCCGGCACCACCCGCCGAGGTCAAGGAGCCGGTTGCTGTGGCTGTAAAAACGGCGCGTACAAATGTTCCTGATTTCACCAGTGACGGGGCGCCTGCGCTGCTTCCGGCTCCGCGCGGGGGCAAGGGCGATGATCTGCAATTGATCAAGGGTGTAGGGGCGGATCTCGAAAAGATGCTGCAGGATATGGGCATTTGGCACTTTGACCAGATCGCTGCCTGGACAGCGCGCGAGCTTGGCTGGGTGGAAAGCCGCATTGGCGCGTTCAAGGGCCGCGCCTTGCGCGATGACTGGATTGAACAAGCCAGGCGGCTGGCAATCAATCCGCAAAGTAGTGAGAAGAAATAATGCTGGCTGACAGGGACCGCATATTCACCAATCTCTATGGCCTGCATGACTGGGGCCTTGAGGGTGCCAAGAAGCGTGGCTGCTGGTCGGAGACCAGGACCTTCATCGCCAAAGGGCGCGATTGGATGGTGAATGAGATCAAGGCCAGCGGGCTTCGCGGGCGCGGCGGCGCTGGTTTTCCCACAGGGCTCAAATGGTCCTTCATGCCCAAGGTGGTGGGCGAGCGGCCGCATTATCTGGTCGTCAACGCCGATGAATCCGAACCCGGAACCTGCAAAGACCGCGAGATCATGCGCCATGATCCGCATCTGCTGGTCGAGGGCTGTCTGCTGGCGGGCGCTGCCATGGCTGCCAATGTCGGCTATATTTATGTGCGCGGCGAATTCATCCGCGAGCGGGAGCGTCTGCAGGCGGCGATTGATCAAGCCTATGAAGCGCGATTGATTGGCAAGCATAACGTCAATGGCTGGGATTTCGATCTCTATGTTCACCATGGCGCTGGCGCATATATTTGCGGCGAGGAAACAGCACTTCTCGAAAGCCTTGAGGGCAAGAAGGGCCAGCCGCGGATGAAGCCGCCTTTTCCCGCCAATGTCGGGCTTTATGGCGCGCCTACAACCATCAACAATGTCGAATCGATTGCGGTTGCTGGCACCATCATGCGGCGCGGCGCTTCGTGGTTTTCAGGCATTGGGCGGCCCAATAATGTGGGAACGAAATTGTTCTGCATTTCCGGCCATGTGAACAAGCCCTGCAATGTCGAAGAAGAAATGGGCATTCCCTTCCGGGAACTCATCGACAAGCATTGCGGGGGCGTGCGCGGCGGCTGGGATAATCTGCTTGCGGTCATCCCCGGTGGCTCTTCGGTGCGCATGGTGCCAGCGAATTTGATCATCGACACGCCGATGGATTTTGATTCGCTCTCGAAGCTTCGTTCCGGCCTTGGCACGGCGGCGGTGATCGTCATGGACAAATCCACCGATCTGATCCGCGCCATTGCCAGACTGGCGCAATTCTACAAGCACGAATCCTGCGGTCAATGCACACCCTGCCGCGAAGGCACCGGCTGGATGTGGCGGGTGCTGCTGCGCATGGCCGATGGCCGTGCCGAAAAGCGCGAGATCGACATGCTGCTCGATGTCACCAAGCAGATCGAAGGCCACACCATTTGCGCCCTTGGCGATGCCGCAGCCTGGCCGATCCAAGGCCTGATCGCGCATTTCCGCCATGTCATCGAAGAGCGTATAGATCAGTACGCTGCCAACCCAGACAACCACGGCGCTGTGCGCCACGCGGCGGAGTAGGAGGAAGACATGGCTGAGGAACCGCAGAATATCGGGATCGAATATCCAAGGCGGTTTGACCGCAGGCTGGAGAACATCGAAAATGACAGTCGGGAAGTGAAGGGTCGGCTGTCCAACATTGAGGAAGGCGTTGTGCGGCTGAATCGGCGATTGGACCGCATTGAAGAGCGGGTCGAGCGAATCGAGAAACGACTCGATCTTGTCGACTTGCATCACTAGGTAGGAAAAATGCCCAAGCTGAGGATCGACGGCGTTGAGATTGAGGTGGAAGCGGGCATCACGCTGATGCATGCCTGCGAGATGGCGGGGGCTGAAATCCCGCGCTTTTGCTATCATGACCGGCTGTCGATTGCGGGCAATTGCCGGATGTGTCTGGTGGAAGTGAAGGGCACGCCGAAGCCGCAGGCCTCTTGCGCCATGTCGGTGAATGATTTGCGGCCCGGCCCCAATGGCGAGCCACCGGAGATCAATACGCGCACAGCCCTGGTGAAGAAGGCCCGCGAAGGGGTGATGGAGTTCCTGCTCATCAACCATCCCCTCGATTGCCCGATCTGCGATCAGGGCGGGGAATGCGATTTGCAGGATCAGGCCATGGCTTATGGCATTTCCAACAGCCGCTACGCCGAGAACAAGCGCGCGGTGGAGGAAAAATATCTGGGGCCGCTGGTGAAAACCCAGATGACGCGCTGCATCCAGTGCACCCGCTGCGTGCGCTTCACCACGGAAGTGGGCGGCATTGAGGAGATGGGGGCCACAGGGCGCGGCGAGGATATGGAAATCACCACCTATCTCGACCGCGCCATTTCTTCCGAGCTTCAGGGCAACATCATTGATCTCTGCCCGGTGGGGGCGTTGACGTCAGCGCCTTATGAATTCAAGGCGAGGCCATGGGAGCTGCGCAAGACCGAGACCATTGACGCCATGGACGCGGTGGGCAGCAACATCCGGGTTGATGCGCGGGGCCGCGAGGTCATGCGCATCCTGCCGCGCACCCATGAGGATGTGAACGAGGAATGGATTTCCGACAAGACCCGCTTTGTCTGGGACGGGCTTCGCACCCAGCGCCTTGATCAGCCCTATTTGAGGGAATTCGGCAAGGTTCATTCCACTACGTGGGCTGAGGCATTCGCCCGCATCGCGGCCAAAATCAAGGCGACGAAGCCGGAGCGCATTGGCATCATTCTTGGCGATCTCGTCGGCGCGGAGGAAGCATTCTCCATTCGTCAGTTGGCTGAGCAATTGGGTGTGAAAAACATCGACTGCCGCCAGGATGGCAGCCCGCTTGGCGAGCAGGGCGGGCGCGCGGGCTATCTCTTCAACTCCGGCATCGCCGCCATCGAAGACGCTGACGCCATTATGCTGATCGGCGCCAACCCGCGCCTTGAAGCGCCGGTGCTGAATGCGCGCATCCGCAAGCGCTACCTCAAGGGCGGCTGCGCCATCGGCGTGATTGGCGAGAAGGCTGATCTCACCTATCCTTACGCTTATCTGGGCGCTGGCCCTGAGACATTGGCGCGCTTTGTGGACCACACTCCGGCCACCGCCAAAAAACCGATGTTCATCATCGGCCAGGGCGCACTGGCGAGGCCAGACGGCGCTGCGGTGTTGGCTACGGCGGTCAAAGCGGCGCAGGCGATTGGCGTCATCAAGGAGGGCTGGAACGGTTTCAATATCCTCCATTCCGCAGCGGGACGCGTTGGCGCGCTCGATGTTTGCGCGCTCCCCGCCAGGGATGGCGGGCTTTCAACCCGCCAAATGCTGGCCGCCGCCAAAGCTGGCGAGCTTGATGTTGTGTTCCTGCTCGGGGCCGATGAAATTGATCCAGCGCTTGGCTCGGCTTTTGTCATCTATCAGGGCACCCACGGCGATGTGGGTGCGCACCGCGCCGATGTTATCCTGCCGGGCGCGGCCTACACGGAAAAATCCGTCACCTATGTCAACACCGAGGGCCGCCCGCAGATGACGGCGCGCGCTGCTTTCCCGCCCGGTGAGGCGCGTGAGGACTGGGCGATATTGCGGGCCTTGTCGGAGGCGCTGGCAGCCACATTGCCGTGGAACAATCTGCATGAACTTCGCAGCGCCATGTACAAAATCGCGCCGCATCTGGCGCGGCTTGATCAGCTGACACCGGCGAATGCCGCTGAACTGGCTGATCTCGCGAAAGCAACCACGGCCATGTCGTCCGCGCCGTTCCGCTCGTGCGTCACCGACTTCTATCTCACCAATCCGATTGCGCGGGCTTCCAAAACCATGGCGGAATGTTCGGCCCTCAAGAACACTCGCAGGCTGGAGGCGGCGGAATGAACGAACTGATTTTCACCGTTGGCCTGATCCTGATCCAGAGCGTGGCACTGATCACGGCCCTGCTGATTCTGGTGGCCTATCTCATTCTGATGGACCGCAAGGTCTGGGCCGCCGTGCAGATGCGGCGCGGGCCCAATGTGGTGGGGCCATGGGGATTGCTGCAATCCTTCGCCGACCTGCTGAAATTCGTGTTCAAGGAAGTGATTATCCCGGACGGCGCCAACAAGGGCATCTTTGTTCTGGCACCCATGGTGACATCGGTGCTGGCGATTGCCGCCTGGGCCGTGGTGCCGATCGCCGAGGGCTGGGCCATTGCCGACATCAATGTCGGTATTCTCTATCTCTTTGCGCTGTCCTCGCTTGGTGTCTACGGCATCATCATGGGCGGCTGGGCGTCGAATTCCAAATACCCCTTCCTCTCAGCACTGCGCTCTGCGGCACAGATGGTGTCCTATGAAGTCTCCATTGGCTTTGTTATCATCACTGTGCTGTTGTGCGCTGGCTCGTTGAATTTAAGCGAAATCGTCATCTCGCAGAAGACCGGGCTTGGCACCATGCTGGGCCTGCCAAATTCGTTTCTCGACTGGTATTTCATCCCGCTGTTTCCGATGTTTGTGGTCTTTTTCATCTCAGCGCTGGCGGAAACCAACCGCCCGCCTTTTGATCTCGTCGAAGCGGAATCAGAACTGGTGGCTGGCTTCATGGTGGAATATTCCTCGACACCTTATCTTCTCTTCATGCTCGGCGAGTATGTGGCGATCACGCTGATGTGCGCCATGACCTCGATCATGTTCTTGGGCGGCTGGCTGCCGATCATTGATGTGGCCGTGCTCAACTGGATTCCCGGCGTGTTCTGGTTTCTTCTCAAGGTGCTGTTTGTGTTCTTCATGTTCGCCATGGTGAAGGCGATTGTACCGCGCTACCGCTATGACCAGTTGATGCGGCTGGGTTGGAAGGTGTTTTTGCCGCTGTCGCTGGGCTGGGTGGTGCTCACGGCGGGCGTACTTGTTGCATTTGGTTGGGCGCCATGAAGCTGGAGCAGGCCGCGCGTTCGCTTTTCCTCAAGGAGTTCGTCTCCGCCACAGTGATGGCCATGCGCTATTTCTTCGCGCCCAAGGCCACGCTGAATTATCCCCACGAGAAGGGGCCACTATCCCCGCGCTTTCGCGGCGAACATGCGCTCCGGCGTTACCCCAATGGCGAGGAACGCTGCATCGCCTGCAAGCTGTGCGAGGCGATTTGCCCGGCGCAAGCCATCACCATCGAGGCTGTCCCCGCCGCAATGACGGCACACGGCGCACCACGCGCTATGACATCGACATGGTGAAATGCATCTATTGCGGCTTCTGCCAGGAGGCCTGCCCGGTGGACGCCATTGTCGAGGGGCCGAATTTTGAATATGCCACCGAGACCCGCGAGGAGCTTCTTTTCAACAAGGAAAAGCTGCTCGCCAACGGCGACCGCTGGGAACGCGAGATCGCCGCCAACTTAACGCTTGACGCGCCGTACACGTAAGGGGGGATCATGATCGCTGCATTGTTCTTCTACCTGTTTTCAGCGCTTTGTGTGGCCTCCGGCGTGATGGTGATCGCCTCGCGCAACCCGGTGCATTCGGTGTTGTTCCTGATCCTGTGCTTTTTCAATGCGGCCGGCCTGTTCATTCTGCTGGGGGCTGAGTTCCTGGCGATGATATTGGTCGTGGTTTACGTAGGCGCGGTGGCCGTGCTCTTCCTCTTCGTCGTCATGATGCTCGATGTGGATTTTGTCGAGCTGCGCCAGGGGATGCTCAACTATCTCCCGGTGGGCGGAACCATCGGCCTCATTGTGCTGGTGGAACTTGCCCTCGTTGTGGGCGGCTGGGCGATTGATCCGGCAGGCGTCAAGACCATGGCAAGCCCGACGCCAGCCGGTGTTTCCAACACTGAGGCGCTGGGCCGCATTCTGTATACAGACTATATTTTCTATTTCCAGACAGCGGGCCTCATTCTCCTCGTGGCCATGATCGGCGCCATTGTGCTCACACTGCGCCACAAGGAAGGTGTCAAGCGCCAGAACATCTCCGATCAGGTGGCAAGGGGACCGGCGACATCAATCGAGATCATCAAGGTAAAATCGGGGCAGGGGATATGATGGCGATCGAACGACATCCTCATCCTGAGGTGCTCGCGCCCTTGCGCGAGCCTCGAAGGATTGCGGCAGCCGCGCCAGCCCTTCGAGGCCCGCTTCGCTCGCGCCTCAGGGCGGGGGGGAACCAACCATGACCATCGGCCTCTCGCACTATCTCACCGTCGCCGCCATTCTCTTCACCATTGGCATCTTCGGCATATTCCTCAACCGCAAGAACGTCATCGTCATTCTGATGTCGATTGAACTCATGCTGCTCGCTGTGAACATCAATTTGGTGGCCTTCTCAGCCGCCCTAGGCGACCTGGTCGGCCAGGTGTTCGCACTCCTGGTGCTGACCGTTGCCGCTGGCGAGGCGGCCATCGGGCTTGCCATTCTGGTTACTTACTTCCGCAACCGCGGCTCCATCGCGGTTGAGGATATCAATCTGATGAAGGGCTAAATGTATTACGCCATCGTCTTTCTGCCGCTGCTAGGGGCGCTCATCGCCGGGCTTGCCGGAACCAAACTGTTCCGCAACATGGGCACGGACGCGCAGGTTTACGGCGAGCACCACAGTGCTGGTGCGATACATGAACACGCCCACGGCCATTATGACGGCCCGCCCTGGCCCATGTATCTGACCACGGCGCTGCTGTGCATTTCCGCTGTTTTAAGTTGGGTCGTTTTCTTCGGTTTCCTGCATGAACCCCATGCCGAAAAATTTGAAGTGCTGCGCTGGATCAATTCGGGCGCGCTCTCGGCGAATTGGGTTTTGCGCATCGATACGCTCACCGCTGTCATGCTGGTGGTGGTGAACACGGTCTCGGCGTTGGTTCACGTTTATTCGCTGGGATACATGGCCCATGACGAGCATCAGCCGCGCTTCTTCGCCTATCTCTCGCTCTTCACCTTCGCCATGCTGATGCTGGTGACATCAGACAATCTCCTGCAATTGTTCTTCGGCTGGGAAGGTGTGGGCCTCGCCTCCTATCTGCTCATCGGTTTCTGGTACACCCGCGAGACAGCCAACGCCGCGGCGATCAAGGCCTTTGTGGTCAACCGTGTGGGCGATTTCGGTTTTGCGCTGGGCATTTTCGGCTGCTTTGCGGTGTTCGGCTCAATTGAGTTTGATACGATCTTCGGCGCAGCCGCGGGGCAGGCGGGCAAGACCATTCACTTCCTCAGTTGGGAATTTGATACCCTCACCACGCTCTGTCTCCTGCTGTTCATGGGGGCCATGGGCAAGTCCGCGCAGTTCCTGCTGCACACCTGGCTTCCCGATGCCATGGAAGGCCCAACGCCCGTCTCCGCGCTTATTCACGCCGCCACGATGGTGACGGCTGGCGTGTTCCTCGTGGCGCGCATGTCGCCCATGTATGAATTGGCCCCCGATGCCAAGAGCGTCATTGTGATTATCGGCGCCATCACGGCGTTCTTTGCTGCAACCGTTGGTCTGGTGCAAAACGACATCAAGCGCGTGATCGCTTATTCCACCTGCTCGCAGCTTGGCTATATGTTTGTGGCGCTGGGCGTTGGCGCTTACGGTGTGGCCATCTTCCATCTCTTCACCCATGCCTTTTTCAAGGCGCTGCTGTTTCTGGGGAGCGGCTCGGTCATCCATGCCATGTCGGGCGAACAGGACATGCGCAAGATGGGAGGCCTCGCTCCCCATATCCGCAAGACGTGGATTCTGATGATTATCGGCAATCTGGCGCTTACCGGCTTTCCCTTTACGGCGGGCTATTATTCCAAGGACGCGGTGATTGAATCCTCCTTCATGGCGGGGTCAGGCTTTGCCTTCACGCTGCTGATCATCGCCGCATTCTGCACATCGTTCTATTCCTGGCGTCTGGCTTTCATGACCTTCAATGGCAAGCCCCGCGCCGACAAGGATACCATCTCTCATGTGCATGAAAGCCCGAACATCATGCTCATTCCGCTTTATGGGCTGGCCGTGGGTGCGATGGCCGCAGGCTATTTCTTCCATGAGTATTTCATTGGCCACGAATTTGTGGCGTTCTGGGCGGGCGCCGTTGCCGACAACGAAATCATGCACAAGTTCCACGATGCGCCGACATGGGTTGTCTGGTCGCCATTCGTGGTGATGGTTCTGGGCTTTGCGTTGGCGTGGTTGTTCTACATCCGCAACACGGCTTTGCCAGCCGCACTGGCAGCACAACATCAGCCCATCTACCAATTCCTGCTCAACAAATGGTATTTCGACGAACTGTATGATTTTCTGTTCGTGCGCCCCGCCATGTGGGCAGGGCGTTTTCTGTGGAAACAGGGCGATGGCCGTGTCATTGACGGCATGGGGCCGGACGGGGTTTCAGCGCGCGTTGCCGATGTCACCAGAGGTGTGGTGCGTCTGCAAACCGGTTACGTCTACCACTATGCCTTCGCGATGATGATTGGTGTTGCCGCCCTCATCTCCTGGTTCACCTTCGGGGGGAGCCACTGATGAGCACCTGGCCCATTCTCTCGGTCATCACCTTCCTGCCGCTGCTGGGTGTTGCCTTCATCCTCACGCTCCGCGGCGATGATGAAGTGGCTTTGCGCAATATCCGCTGGGGCGCACTGTGGACCACTATTGTCACTTTCCTCATTTCACTTCTCATCTGGATCAATTTTGACAGCAACAGCGCAGGCTTCCAGTTCGTCGAGAAAGCCTCGTGGCTGGGTTCAACCGCTTCTTATCAAATGGGCGTGGACGGCATTTCCATGCCTTTTGTCATCCTCACCACCTTCCTCATGCCCATCTGCATCGCCGCAAGCTGGCATGTGAAGATTAGGGTGCGCGAATACATGATCGCCTTCCTGGTGCTAGAAACGTTGATGATCGGCGTGTTCTGCGCTCTCGATCTGGTGCTGTTCTATGTATTCTTCGAGGCAGGCCTTATCCCCATGTTCCTGATCATCGGCATCTGGGGCGGCAAGGGCCGCGTTTATGCCAGCTTCAAGTTCTTCCTCTACACGCTGCTGGGATCAGTGCTCATGCTGGTGGCGATCATCGCCATGTATTGGCAATCGGGCACCACCGACATTGCCGAACTCCTCACCCGCAATCCCGGCTTTCCGGCGGCCATGCAAACCTGGCTGTGGCTGGCGTTCTTTGCCTCTTTCGCGGTGAAAATGCCGATGTGGCCGGTGCACACCTGGCTGCCCGATGCGCATGTGGAAGCGCCCACCGCAGGCTCGGTCATCCTCGCGGCCATCTTGCTCAAAATGGGGGGCTATGGGTTCCTGCGCTTCTCGCTGCCCATGTTCCCGGATGCCTCGCTCTATTTCCAGAATTTCGTCTACACGCTTTCCGTCATCGCCATCATCTACACCTCGCTGGTGGCGCTGATGCAGGAGGACATGAAGAAGCTCATCGCCTACTCTTCAGTCGCGCATATGGGCTTTGTCACCATGGGCATTTTCTCGATGACCAGGCAGGGCATTGACGGCGCCATGTTCCAGATGATCAGCCATGGCCTGGTCTCAGGTGCCCTCTTCCTCTGCGTGGGCGTGGTTTATGACCGCATGCACACCCGCGAGATTGCGGCCTACGGCGGGCTTGTCCACCGCATGCCGCTCTATGCCGGGGTGTTCATGCTTTTCACCATGGCCAATGTCGGCCTTCCCGGCACGTCGGGCTTTGTGGGTGAGTTCCTCGCGCTCATGGGCACGTTTAAAAACA
>JANOTU010000585.1:0-4861 GCA_031416515.1 Hyphomicrobiales bacterium | reverse complement strand
GCCCGGCGCTCGGAGGATGGCCAGCGATGCTGCGTCGCCCCGGCGCCTGAAATCCAGAAGCGAATCCGCGAAGACCTGAAAAAGATTCGCGCCGCCTCGCATTCGCCCATGGCGTCGCGTCTTGGCTTTCGCGGTTCACAGCGGGTGGGCTTCAACGACGGCCTGATTGTTCCGGGCACGGAATTGCCGCTGGGCGCTTCGCCATCGGTGGCGCGTTCAGTCGCATTGCGGCGCGCGCCGCAGAAATCAAAGATCATGCGGGTGATCGTCGTGCTGGTGCAATTTTCCGACAAGCCGCTGGCGCCGGGCCGCAAGCAGTACTTTGAAGACTTGTTCTTCTCCACTGGAAAAATCGCCACCGGCAGCGTCAAGGAATATTTCGCTGATGTGACCGGCAAGAAGATCAAGATCGCCGGCGAAGTCGCAGGGCCCTATCAATTGCCAAGGACCCTCGCGCAATACGCCGGCGGCGGATCGGGCATCGACAATCCACTGCCCAATTCGCGCACCATGGCGCGCGATGCAGCGCTGCTCGCCGATCCGCATGTGGCATTCGCGCAATACGACAATGACGGCGACGGCTTTGTCGATGCCTATGTCATCGTGCATGCCGGACGCGGCGCTGAGGAAACCGGCAACCCCAATGACATCTGGTCGCACAAATGGGTGCTGTCAGGGGGAGCGCTGGCTGTCGATGGCTCGCAGGTCTTCGGCTATCTCACAGTGCCGGAAGACGCAAAGCTCGGCGTCTGCGCCCATGAGCTCGGTCACCTGCTTTTCGGCTTCCCTGATCTCTACGATATCGACGGCGACGCCGAGGGCGTTGGCAATTGGTGCCTGATGGGCGGCGGCAGCTGGAATGGCGGCGGGCACACGCCGGCCCATCCATCGGCCTGGTGCAAATCCAAGCAGAACTGGGCTGTCGTCAACAATGTCACAACCAACGCCAGGCGCACCATCCGCAATGTTCAAACCAGCCGCAAGGTGTGGCGGTTGTGGAACAATGGCGCCAACAGTCAGGAATATTTCCTGGCCGAATACCGGCCACAAACCGGTTACGACAAGCATTTGCCGGGGCCGGGACTTCTGGTCTGGCATATCGACGACAGCATCGACGGCAATTCCAACCAGGCCCATCCCAAAGTCGCCTTGCTGCAGGCCGACGGCCTGAAGCACCTGGAATCCGCCGCCAACCGCGGCGACACCGGCGATCCGTTTCCGGGCAGTGCCGGCAAGCTTGATCTCACTGCGGCATCCACTCCCAACACCCTGTCATATGGCGGCCTCGACAGCCACGTCTCGGTCACCGGCATGGTGGCCGTCGCCAATGGCATCAGGGCCATGATCAAGGTCAAGGCCGCATCGCCGTCGCCCGCAAAACCAGCTGCCAAAAAGAAACCGGCTGCCAAGAAGGCCAAAAAACGCAAAACCTGATGCAGATCATCGAAAACTGGACCTGTGTCACCGGCGTCGTGCTGGCCGTCAGCCAGCCCGTCGCCGATGTCCGGGCCAAGATCGATATGCAGATCACGCGCGCCAGCGAGGTCAAGGGTTTTCGCAGCCTGCTGCCGAACAAGACCGGCGACAAGATCACGCTCAGCATGCCAGAGGATTTCGCTCCCAAGGCGGAAACCCTCCGCGGCAAGACCATCACCCTGCCGGTGCGCATGGCGCGCGCCGGCAAATATTTCGCCCACGCCGACTGGACGCTGCACCAGGGCTCACCCCTGTGCGGCCCCAATCCGCCAGGTGGCGAAGCGGGTTGACGTCAATGTGAGGGACGACGAACATGACAGTGAACCCGATGGCTGGCAAAGACAAAACGACTGAACTCTCACCCTTCAGGTTCAACAGCTGGGACAAGGATCACAGCCCGGCGGCACTTGAAGCGCTGTTTGAAAAAACCACCGCCGAAGCCCAGCGCGGCATTGACTGGTATGAGCGCAAGGCCGGCAAGATGGGGCTGGTGGCCCGCGCGCTGCGGCGAACCTCCATCCTGCTCGCCGGGTTCGCGGCGCTGGCGCCGCTCACGGGCTCGCTGCTTGGAAACATCACGCCCGCCGCCGGCAGTTGGCTGGGCTGGTTGTCAAGCATCGGCAGCGCCAATCTCGGCTATATTGCGCTGGCCATCGCCGGTGGCGCGGTGACGCTTGACAATTTCTTTGGCTATTCCACCGCCTGGATGCGCTATCGCCTGACCGAGGCGGGCCTGCGCCGCCAGTTGCGCCGCTTTCACTATGACTGGGCCAGCCTGATTTCCGCAGCCGCGAGCCAGGACCTCGCCTCGGCGGGTTTACGCGAAAGCCTGATCAGGCTTCAGCGCCAATATATTGATGCCCATTCCGCCGCCATTGAGCAGGAGACGCGGATGTGGGCGGAGCAATTGCAGGTCAATCTTCTGGGCTTCGACAGCAGCAACAAGTTCCAGCGTTTTGACCAGCTTCCCGGCGCCGCCGCCATCACCATCAAGGGCTATGACGCCCTCGCGCCCGACAGCGTGAAACTGACCCTCAATGACCGCCCCCTCGCCGTCAGCGGCAGCGGCGCCGCCAGCGCCGGTCAACTGTCGCCCGGCCTCCATGTCCTAAAGCTCAGCGCCACCACCAGTGACGCAAAAGCAGTCAGCGCCGAACGAACCCTCACCATCCTGTCCGACCGCACCGAAACCTTCGACATCGAAGCGAAGGCGGCTTGACGTGGTGGTGACAGAACCCCATGAATGCGTGTGCGGATCAAGATTGGCTGGCATGACGTGAGCATATTGTTCCTTAGTCATTCGAGCAAGAATGATGCGGTTGCCGAAGACGTGTCGCGCTGGCTGAAGGCGCGTGGCCACGAGGCATTTTTTGTCGATCATTCTGCGGAGGACGGCATTGTCGGCGGGCAGCGCTGGGAAGACCGCCTCAAGACCGAACTCAAGCGCTGCCGGGTGCTGATCGCGCTCGTTGGCTCTGACTGGTTGCAGTCGCCATGGTGCGTGGCCGAGATCAATTACGCCGATGCCATGGGCAGTGCGATCATCCCCATTCACATCGCTGACAGAAAAGTTGATCAGGCGTTCGCTGCACTGCTCAGGTCGCATGGGCCGCCGGTCCTGTCGCGGGTTCAGGCCATCGCGTGGGCTGAGGGCGAACCGGCAGAGCAGTGGCTTCTGGCCGCATTGACCGAAGCGGGCGTCGATGACGCCATGGTTTATCAAGGCACCCGCCCGCCCTATCCGGGTCTCAATTACTTCGACACAGAGGATGCGCCAGTCTTCTTCGGCCGGGGGCAAGAAATCACAGATCTCCTGATGATTTTGCGTGAGTGCCGGGCTCCCGGGCGCGCCCGGTTGATCATCATTGCCGGGGCCTCGGGAACCGGCAAGTCCTCATTGCTCCGCGCTGGCGTCTTGTCGCGGCTGGCGCGTTCTTCGGACTGGATTGTCCTGCCGGCGATGCGGCCCTTGCGCGCGCCACTCAGCGAGTTGGCCGGGGTGCTGCGAACCGCGTCGGCGGCAAAGCTTGACGCACATCCTGAAGACAATGACGCCGCCAAATGGGCTGTCTGGATCGACGAATCCGCAACGCGCATCCGCGAGAACCTCCGAAAACTTGAGGCAACCGTGCTGCTGCCGATCGACCAGATGGAGGAAGCTCTTGGCGATACAGACGGAGCCGGAACAAGTTTTCTCAAATCCCTTCGCGAGGCCCTGGCCAGAACCGATCACCGCTTCCTGGCCATTGCCACGCTGACGGCTGATTCAGTCGGCGCGTGGGAAAAGCACGAGGCGCGGCGCGCGCCTGCGGCAGATGGCGAGCTCTTGCTGGTGCGCAATGTGGCGCTGGCACCCGTTGCGCGTGCCGGACTGTTTTCAATCATTGAGGAGCCAGCCAGGCTCGCCGGGCTCACATATGATCCCGGCCTGGTGAACCGGATGGTGGATGAATCCGGCGGCGAGGATGCGTTGCCGCTGCTGGCCTATGTCCTTGAGCAGCTCTGGAACAGATATGGCAGGGACGATCTCAGGATTACCGCCGCAGAATACGACACATTCGGCGGCATTGAAAACGCCGTCGGTCTTCATGCCGAGCAAATCTGCGGCCAATGGCAAGCCGAATTGGCGGCGCAAGGTGTTTCATCCGAAGAGATCGCGCAAAGAACCAATGCGCTGCGCCAGCTGCTGCTGGTCGATCTGGCGGCGTTCTTTGCAGACGGGCGCCTTGTCCGCAGGCCCCTGGCGGTGATCAATATCCCCGCGGAACTCACCGGCTTTGTCGACAAGATGGAAACCGGGCGGCTGCTGGTCCGGCGCGAGGGCACAACCGAAGTGGCGCATGACGCGCTGTACCGGCGCTGGCCGAGGCTGGCGGACTGGCGCGGGAAATCCGGGAAATTTCTCCCCGTCCTCGCCGAAGTCCGGAGCGAGATGGCGAAGAACCCGGCAGGCTTCATTCCGGAGGGAACACTCCTCGACCAGGCGAAGTCCCTGCTGATTGACAACATCCTGCGCCCTGATCCGGCCATCCATGACTTCATCACGCAAAGCGTCGCCCGGGCGCGGCGGCGGCAGCGGCGCTTCAGGATTTATCGTGGCGCCGCCTTCATCGGCGCCATTGCGGCAGCGCTGTTCGGCATCTTTGCGGTGGCAATCAGCCTGCTTGCCCTGACTGAGCGCGACAGGGCGGTTTCACGCGAGGCTGCCAGCCTGGCGTTGTTGAGCCGCAGCATGGCGGGAAATGGCCGCGCCGCCGCCGAGCTGGCGCTTGAGGCACTGCCGCCGTCACCAAAGCCGGTGGCCGGGCTCCTGCAAGAGATGGAACTGTCCGGACTGGCGGAAACCGCACTGGCCTATTTTCGTCCCCGCGTCATTGAACCCGCC
>JANOTU010000584.1:0-1845 GCA_031416515.1 Hyphomicrobiales bacterium | reverse complement strand
GCACCTTCTCCCATGCCAAGGGGCACGGGAGAAGGCATTTGATGATTTATGGCCTTCTCCCGTTTGCGCCTTCGAATGGGAGAAGGTGGCCGAAGGCCGGATGAGGGCCCTTTGCATCAGCCCCGCAGCGCCGCTTCGATGCTTGCACGATTGATGTGTTTTTCGCCGATCACCACAAGCTCGGTGCCGCGTTTCTCGCCTGTTTTCCAGGGGCGGTCGAAATAGGAATCGAGGCGGGGGCCCACGGCTTGGATGAGCAGGCGGGAATTTGATCCGGCGAGGTCTGCAAAGCCCTTGAGGCGGAGGATGTCATGCGCGGTGACCACCTTGCTGATGCGCTGAAGCAGGGCGGCTTTGTCGGTTACTTCCCCTAACGAGACGGTGAAGCTCACGAAGTCATCATGATCATGCTGCGCTTCGCCTTCCATCTCGTGGTGCGAAAGCCGGTTGCCGAGATCGTCTTCGGCGGCAGCGCCAAGCAAGAGGCTCAAATCAACCGCGCCATGCGTTGTCGGCACAAGTCTTGTGCCCTTGCGAACACGGGCCAGCAGATCGCCGGAGAGTGTTGCAAGATCGCCGTCGCCCAGAAGATCAGTCTTGTTGAGGATCACCATGTCGGCGCAATTGAGCTGGTCCTCGAAAAGCTCCTCGATGGGAGCCTCGTGTTCGGGGTTGGATTCAAAGATGGGGAAGCGGCCTTCGGCAAACGCCTTGGCGTCGATCACGGTGATGACGCCGTCCACAGTGACGCGCGATTTGATCTCCGGCCAGTTGAAGGCCCGCAGCAAGGGCTGGGGCAGCGCCAGGCCGGAGGTTTCAATGACGATATGATCGGGCGGTTCCGCCCGGTTCAACAGCTTGTTCATGGTCGGCACGAAGTCATCGGCCACGGTGCAGCAGATGCAGCCGTTGGAGAGTTCAATCACATCCTCTTCGTTGCACAGAGCATCGCCGCAGCCTTTGAGGATCTCGCCGTCAATACCGACATCGCCAAATTCATTGATGATGAGCGCCAGACGGCGACCGCGCGCATTTTCCAGCATGTGGCGGATGAGTGTGGTTTTGCCAGCGCCCAGAAAGCCGGTGATCACCGTGGCGGGGATTTTCATTTTGCGAATCTTTCCATTGAAATTCCGAGGAACAGCCCGATCAAGCACCAGAACACAGCGCCCGCTGCAATGGCATTGGCGGCAAAGGCGGCGGCAAGGCCGGGTGCCACGGCGCTGACTTGCGATGAAGCCGTAGGCGCGCCAATCACATGCGGCAGGGCGATCAGGATAACAGCAGCAGCCACCGCCCACAGCTCAGCCCGTGCGGCGATGAGATAGATGCCGAACCCGGTGGCTACAATGGTGCCCGCCCACCAAATCTGGCTGGCGCGCAAATCACCAACCGGCATGCCCGGCAATTCCGGGGGAAGGCCGGCGGCGGGCGCCAGCGTCACCGCGAGAAATCCGCACAGGCCCCAGATCACCCCGTTGGCCCGCGTCATCGCCAGACCGGTCAGCAGCGACAGTCCCGCCATGATCGCGGCAAATGCCGCGCCCGCCATGGCGGAGGTCACATAGGTGGAGAGCGTCCGCATGGCATTGTCCCTTGCCGCGCCCTCGAAGACTTCAGCAGCAACAATGAGGGGCGTCAGCCGCACATGCTGGATAGCGCCCATGACAAGCCCAGCCGCGATCCCTGCCAGGAGGGCGGCAAGCAAAACTTTGCCGATCATGGCTTAGTGGCAGGGAAAGCCGATTGAATGGCGGGTATCGTGGGCAGCGTCATGCGCCACTGCCATATGCGAGAGGCCCACCGTGTAAAGGAGGGCCGAACCCACAAACAAAACAACAAGCC
>JANOTU010000583.1:0-2746 GCA_031416515.1 Hyphomicrobiales bacterium | reverse complement strand
CTCGCGCAAGGGTGCCAGCGCCTCGGGATGAGGGTGAATGAGCGGATATTCCGACTGGCTTCGTGAGCAGAATACGGTACTCTCCTTCACAGTGTCGCCGATGAATACGGGTTCAGGGTGCTGCTGTGAGCCTTTTCAGCTTGGCTTCCATATCTGCAACGCCTACCGCTTCAATGTGCTCATCGATGACGTAGCTGTGACTCCCAGGATAGGCAATATACAGCTTGGTGAGTTCAAGCGTTTTAATCGCCTCGCGCATGGACTTGGTGGTTTTTGGCGCATCTGCAAATTTGATTTCAAAGCCGTAGCGTTTGCCCTGATGGAATACCAGCAGGTCAAGCTCCGCTCCGGCTTGTGTTGCCCAGAACATGCAGTTGCGCTCGCCGAAATGCTGGATGATCTGCTCCGTTATTAATCCTTCCAAACTTGCCCCCAGTTTAGGGTGTGATTCAATAGTGGCGGCATTTCCCAAACCCAGCAGCGTGTGCAGAATACCCGTATCGCGTACATACACTTTCGGGGATTTGACTTGCCGTTTGCCAACATTCTCATGCCACGGCTGAAGCTGGCGAAGCACCAACGCGCCTTCCAGAATATCCAGATGACGCCGGATCGTGGTGTGATTTTCTCCCAGTGACCGCCCAATATCAGAGTGCTTTGCCACTTGCCCGTGATAATGCGCGATCATCATCCATAACCGTCGTAGCGATTCTGGTGCCACCATGACTCCGAGGCGGCGCAGGTCGCGCTCTAAAAATGTCGCAATAAAATCCTCGCGCCATTTGAAGCTTACGGCATCTGACTGTGCGAGATATGAACGTGGGAAGCCGCCACGGTGCCAAAGCGCTCGCCATTGTTCCGCGCCAACTTCATGCAGGTTGAAACCAGACATATTGACGAAGTGAACCCTGCCAGCCAGCGACTCTGAAATGTTACTCGCCAAATCGGGGGAAGCACTGCCCAGCAACAGGAACCGTGCGGGAAGCGGTGTGCGGTCAGCCAGCACGCGCAGCACGGGAAACAGAGTTGGCTGTAATTGCGCTTCGTCAATGACAACCAGCCCCTGTAAATGTTCCAGCGTGGTGAGCGGGTTCTTCAGCCGCTCGGCATCAACGGGATGCTCAAGGTCGAAGAAGGTTGCTCCTTGAGATTTTCCAATGGCGCGCGCCAGTGTTGTCTTTCCGCACTGACGAGGGCCGATAAGCGACACAACGGGATTGCGCGTGAGCGCATTTTCAATCTGCTGCGTCAGTGCATGGCGAGGAAGTGTCATTCTAGTATTCTGATGATTAAGTGTTCAAAATGCAAGGATAATACGCTATGATGCCTTTTCAGGGCGTATAGCGCAAAATTTCCGCCGGTTTCAAAGAAGCCAACACATTGAACAACAATAGACCTATTCTGAAACTAGAAACATCATAACGCCTTCAAAGCAATCGTTTTATTTAGCATGACATAGGAAATAAAACCTTTTCGATTGCGGGAGAGTGTCTTTCAACTCTGCCAGCCAATGATGCACTGGTCAGCGGCGACAAGACCTGCTGACCAAGGATCTGAGCAGACCTCCCCCCTCGTCCCTAAGGGAGTCACACATTTTTTTGCGGGCTTGACTTACCTACTTTTCTTCTCCCTTGGGAGAAGAAGGGGCCCGTCGCTCTTCCTTGCGACGGGAAGATGAGGGGATATCGCGCTCGATTAACTGGCTCCGGTGTTCCCTCACCCTCCCATGTGCCACGGGCAATGGGCCCCCTCCCTCTCCCAAATGAGAGGGAAAAAAGGAAACACGCCAGTTTGTGTGGTTGTTGCAAAGATGTGTGCATACATTATAGCCCCTCATCCTGAGGGTGAGGGCCCCGCGTTCATTGCTGCTGCGCGGTTTCGCTCTGGTCGAGAACCGTCTGCTCCAGCAGCCTCACCGCATCCGCGACACCCGCGCCCACGGCGTCGCGCGGGGCCTTGAGCTTGCGGGCGCTGGCTTTCAGCAGGGCGCGGAACTGCTTCACATCGAGCTTGCCCGCCTGCTCAATCGCCAGCGCTGCAAGCCCGGAGACGTGCGCTGTCGCCACTGACGTGCCGGTGGTGAACCCGGCGGAGTTGCCCGGCGCCAGCACCACCACATCAACGCCGGGTGCGGCCACCGCGATATGGCCGCCGCGATTGGCGCGGGCAAACACCGCCTCAGCCTTGTCAACGGCGGTGACAGCGATGGCGCTTGGATCAGCGCCGGGATAAAGTGGCGCCGATTTCGGCCCCGCATTTCCGGCTGCGGCGAAAAACACCACGCCCTTGTCAGTGGCTGCCCGCATCAGCCGGCTGAGCATCGGATCGCGCGGACCGGCAAAGCTCAGGTTTTGAATGGCGGCTGACTGCCCGTAGGCCCAGTCAACGCTTTTCAGGATGTTGTAGCTCACACCGTTCATCCGGCCTTGCTCGTCCCTGGAAAAGCACTCGGCCACCAGCAAATCCGCATCCGGGGCGATACCCATGAGCAGGCCCTGCGCGGCAATGGCGCCCGCCATTGCCGTGCCATGGCCATCAGGGCCATCGGAGGGGGTATCGACAGACGAATAGCTGGCGCGGATCGCGGTTGCCAAAGCCGGATGTGTCGTGTCGACACGGGAATCAATCACCGCCACGACCACATTGGCCCCCGTGACAAGCTTGTGGGCGTCAGCCACCCGCAACTGCGTGTGGGCATATTGCAGGTTGGTCATGCCGGTGGTTGCGGTTTCGGCAAGCTCATAGA
>JANOTU010000582.1:0-1976 GCA_031416515.1 Hyphomicrobiales bacterium | reverse complement strand
GGCCAGTGCGGGTGGGCGGCGTCGAATTTCAGGAACTGGGTGAACAGCACGGTTGCCACATCGGCCGCTCCCATGGGCAATCCGGGGTGGCCGGAATTGGCTTTCTGCACGGCGTCCATCGCCAGGGCGCGGATGGCATTGGCCATGGAACGTGTCTGTACGGCAGTAATGGCAGGCATCGGCTTGGGAAGTCCTTGAAGGTTTGGAAATTGGTGTCTCTGATAACATCAGCACCTCCTGAGTCAACTGCCGAAGCAGCCATCATTGAATTTGAGAGCGCCCTTCTCGCAAAAATGTTTATTGTCAGACCCCCTGGATTGTGCGTAATCTTGTTTCTTGAGGCTAACCGGCGCGTTGGCTCGCGCCGGGAAACTCAATAAAAAGTAATCACCGCAGCACTGTATTTGGATCATCCAGACACACAAAAGCGGGTTCATGGGAGAGAACAATGATCAAAAAACTAGCATTTGCCATGTCATGCGCCGTCGCACTGTGTGCGACGACCGTCATGGCGCAAGATCCTAATCTCGAAAAACTGGGCGCATTCAAGCAGACCGGTACGCCGATGATGCAGCCGATTCCACAAGGTGGTGAGAACGCCGCTGCCATCAAGAAGACCCTGGCCGGCATCAAGCTGCCCGCCGGCTTCAAGATCGGCCTTTACGCCATCGTTCCCGATGCGCGCCACATGGCGGTTGGGCCGCAGGGCGTGGTGATGTTTGTCGGCACCCGCAAAGAGCATGTCTATTCGGTCACCGACCGCAACAAGGACCGCGTTGCCGACGATGTGAAGGTGTTTGCACCCTCTGTCAAAATGGCCATTCCGAATGGTGTTTGCTTCACCAAGGACGGTTTCCTTTATGTCGTCGAGCAGAACCGCATCCTGTGGTTCCCGGCGGCAGAATTTTTCTATGAAGGCCCGGATGTGGTTGCTTTCCCCCGCGTTAAGCAGGGCGAGCTTATCCCGCCAGATGAAGAGAGCTACAACCACACCGCACGCACTTGCAAGGTGGGTCCGGACAACAAGCTTTATGTGCAGCTTGGCCAGCCCTTCAACGTGCCGGCCCCAGAAAAAGCTGATCTTTACAAGAAGTGGGGCATCGGCGGCATTGTTCGTTATGACCTTGATGGCAGCAACCGCGAAGTCTACGCAACCGGTCTTCGCAATCCCGTCGGCATGGACTTCAACCCGAAGGACAAGACCCTGTGGAGCAACGACAACCAGGTGGACGGCATGGGTGATCTGGTCCCGGCTGGTGAAATCAACCGCATCGAGAAGGCCGGCCAGCATTTTGGCTTCCCGTGGTACGGCGGCGGCAAAACCAGGGTGAACGAGTATGGTTATGAGAAAGAAACCCCGCCAGCCGACGCTGTGTTCCCGCAAGTTGAAACGGATGCTCACGCGGCTGATCTGGGCCTTGCCTTCTACACCGGAAAGCAGTTCCCGGAGAAATATCAGAAGGGCTTCTTCTCCGCCCAGCATGGCTCCTGGAACCGCGTCAAACCCATCGGCGCCCGTGTGCTGTTCACCAGCCTGAAGGAAGACGGCACCGCTGACAAGACGGAAGTCTTCGCCGATGGCTGGTTGAACGAAAACGGCGAATATCTCGGCCGGCCGGTTGACGTCGCAATTCTCAACGACGGTTCGTTGCTGGTATCGGACGACCTGGCAGGTGCGATCTACCGCATCTCCTACAGCAACTAAAATGTAACATGCCGCGCGGGGGGAAGCCTTCCGCGCGGCGCATCATTTTCACGACAAGATGGAGGTGTTCTGTGCGCTGGGTTATTTTAGTTTTGGCCGCTTTGGCGGTGGGTTCAACATCAGCGCTTGCTGCGGGTGATGCTGTTGCGGGCAAAAAGAAAGCCATCAAATGCAGTGTCTGCCACGGCATGGACGGCATCGCCAAAACCCCGCTCTCATCCAATCTTGCAGGCCAAAGCGCCATCTATCTCACGCGCGCTTTCAAGGCCTA
>JANOTU010000581.1:0-2385 GCA_031416515.1 Hyphomicrobiales bacterium | reverse complement strand
CGATACCGCCCGCGCCATCGCTGAGATCGAGGCGCAATATGAAGTGGGCGGCGATCCCAAATCCATCCTCAATGATTTTGCTGACTATGTGCATTGGGTCACCCGGCTCAAAGTGGTGAAGGAGTCAGCGCTTTCCGATAACTCGCGCACCGAGGCGGAGAAGACCAGAGGGGCCGAACACGCCGCTAAAATCGGCATGATGCATTTGACCAGAGCCTGGTCGCTGCTGCTCAAAGGCATCCGCGAGGTGGAGCTTCATGCCAATCCGTTGATGGCAGCGGAGATGGTTTTGATCAGGCTCGCTTACGCTGCCGATCTGCCGGGCGGCGAGGAACTGGCCAGGCAAGCGAAATTCCAGGGCAGCGTTGTGCCGATGACGCCGCAGCGCCGGGCTGAGCCCCCCGTTGAGACTGTTGGCCAGCTTGCCATCAAGGCAGCGCCGCAAGCAGCGCCCACGGAAACGCGGGCCTTTTCGAGCTTCAAAGATATTCTGGCGCTGGCCACTGAAAAGCGCGACATCAAGCTGAAAAACGATCTTGAACGCCTGATCCGTCCCATCCGTGTTGCTCCCGGCCAGTTTGAGCTGGCGCTGGAGCCTTCAGCGCCTCCGGGCCTTCCCGGCGAAATCGCCCGCAAGCTCGAAGCCTGGACCGGATTGCGCTGGATGGTGCTGGTGGCCAGGGACGGCGGTGCCAAGCCAGTTGCCGCTCAGGCCAAGGACAGCAGGGACTCAGCCTTCCGCAATGCCCGCGAGCATCCTGATGTTCAGGCGGCGCTGAAGAAGTTCCCCGGCGCTGAAATCCTCAATGTCAAAGAACCCGAAACCCTTGTGAGTGAGACTGATGAAGAACCTCGGTGACATGATGAAGCAGGTCCAGGCCATGCAGTCGCGCATGGCCGACATGCAGGCGAAACTGGAAACAAAAACCGTCACCGGCCAGTCCGGCGGCGGCCTGGTGAAAGTAACCCTCAACGGCAAGGGCATGATGACCGCCATCACCATGGATCCATCGCTGCTGAAACCCGAGGAGCGCGAGATCATCGAAGACCTGATCATCGCCGCCCACAGCGACGCCAAGAACAAGGTTGAATCCCTGATGGCCGAAGAATTGAAATCAGTAACCGGCGGCATGGCGCTGCCACCGGGCATGAAACTGCCGTTCTAATGGTGAAGCGCACCACCGGGCCCGAGATCGAGCGGCTCATCCAGCTTCTCGCCAAGCTCCCCGGTCTCGGCCCCCGCTCCGCCAGGCGCGCCGCCCTGCATCTGATCAAGAACCGCAACAAGCTGCTGACCCCGCTGGCCAGCGCCATGGCGGACGCCCGCGACAAGGTCACCGTCTGCGCGACCTGCGGCAATGTTGATACCATGGACCCCTGCACCCTCTGCGCCGATCCCCGCCGGGATCAGACAATCATCTGCGTGGTGGAAGACGTGGGCGACCTTTGGGCCCTGGAGCGGGCCGGCGCCTGGAACGGCCTCTATCATGTGCTGGGCGGAACGCTCTCAGCCATCGAAGGCGTGCGCCCTGAAGACTTGAGCATCGCACCCCTCATCAACCGCTCAACTGGCATCAAGGAAGTGGTTCTCGCCGTCAACGCCACCGTCGAAGGCCAAACCACCGCGCATTACATCACCGAGCGCCTGAAAGCCTTCAACATCCCAACCTCCCGCCTCGCCCACGGCGTGCCCGTCGGCGGCGAACTCGACTATCTCGACGAGGGAACGCTGACCCAGGCGATGAAGGCAAGACGGCCGTTTTAGTTTTTGCGCCGCAACCTTCAAGGGCTTGGCCCGGGCGATCCTCCTGGCCTCAACAGGGCTGTGCAGGGCCTTCCACAAATCGCTGCGCCGCTGCAAATTCAGCCAGAAATCTGCGCTGTTGCCGAAGACGCGGGCGAGGATCAACGCTGTGGCCGCGGTAACGGCGCGCCGCTCATTGCACAATTCATTGACGTGGCGGCGCTGCACACCCATGGCCTCGGCCAGCCCGCCTTGCGTCAACCCCATGGGCTCCATGAATTCCTCGGCAAGAATTTCACCGACACTCACGGGCTTGCGTTTTGTCATCAACATTTATGTGCTCCCGCCCCTCTCAATACTGTCATCCCCGCAGTTATTGGGGGTGACAGATTAAAAAGTTCGCGTCGGTCATTGCAATGGGTCGTTAGCATCACCTGCTTTTGCAGTCATCTAAATACCGCCCGTACGCTTCGACCTAACCTCTCTCCACAAGCCGCGGCTTGATGTCGGGAACGATCGGCTCCTCAAGCTCAAGGCTCTCGATGCGCAGCGCCCGCTTGGCGACTTTGTCGGCGGAAATGCCGAGCTTTTCCAGATCGACATTGGCCGCGCCAAAATGCTTGCGCAAATCGGCGGCGCGC
>JANOTU010000580.1:0-3556 GCA_031416515.1 Hyphomicrobiales bacterium | reverse complement strand
GTTGAGCAGGCGCTGGCTCAGGTGATAGCCGATGAAGCCGGCGCTTCCGGTGACCAGATATTTCATGGGGTTCCGCGCCCCACGCCGACATAGGTGAAGCCCGCAAGGGCTGCATCCTCGGGCCGGTAGATGTTGCGAAGGTCAATCAGGGCCCGCCCACGCATGACGGCGCCCAGCTTCTTGAAATCCAGCGCCCGGAAGGCATCCCACTCGGTGACGATCACCACCGCGTCGGCAGCGGTTGCGGCTTCATAAGGATTGGCGGCGAAATGCACCTGGCCAAGCTGCGCCCGCGCCGCCGCCATGCTGGCGGGATCAAAGGCGCGGATGATGGCGCCCTGATCCTGCAAGGCCTGGATCAGGCTCAGCGATGGGGCCTCGCGCATGTCATCGGTGTTGGGCTTGAAGGCCAGACCCAGGACGGCGATGGTCTTGCCGCGCACAGCGCCGCCGCAGGCCGCGATCACCTTCCTGGCCATGGCGCGCTTTCGTGTGTCGTTGATGGCGATGGTGGCCTCGATCAAGCGCAACGGGCTGCCATGATCCTGGGCGGTCTTGACCAAGGCGAGTGAATCCTTGGGAAAGCACGAGCCGCCATAGCCCGGCCCCGCATGCCGGAATTTGGCGCCGATGCGGTTGTCAAGGCCGAGCCCGCGCGATATTTCCTGGACATCAACGCCGGTGGCCTCGCACAGATCCGCCATTTCGTTGATGAAGCTGATTTTCATGGCAAGAAAAGCGTTGGAGGCATATTTGATCAGTTCGGCGCTGCGCCTTGCGGTGAAGAGCAGCGGGGCCTGGTTGAGATAGAGCGGGCGGTAAACCTCCGTCATCACCGCCCTGGCGCGCTCATCGGCAAGGCCAATGACAATGCGGTCCGGCCGCTTGAAATCGCCAATGGCCGAGCCTTCGCGCAGGAATTCGGGGTTGGACACCACCGCCACATCGGCGGCGGGATTGATTTCGCGGATGATGCGCTCAACCTCATCGCCGGTGCCCAGCGGCACGGTGGATTTGGTGGCCACCACGGTGAAGCCGCTGAGTGCTGGCGCAATCTCGCGCGCCACACCGTAAACATAGGATAAATCCGCATGGCCATCGCCCCGCCTGGACGGTGTGCCCACGGCGATGAACACCACATCGGCATGGGCCACCGCACTGGCAAGCCCGGTTGAGAAAGACAGGCGCGCCGCCGCGGCATTGCTCTTGACCAATTGCTCCAGCCCCGGCTCATAAATGGGAATCTCGCCCCGAACCAGTGCCGCGATCTTGGCCGCGTCCGAATCAACGCAAACCACCTCATGGCCAAAATCCGCAAGGCAGGCCCCCGACACCAACCCCACATAGCCCGACCCGATCATGGCGATACGCATGGCAACTCCAACTCTGCGCAACCCCAGGATCGAGGGCGCCTGACAACGCGCTTTAGGATGGATGCGGGCATAAGTGAAGCGCCACCAAACAAACTGGCGTGTTTCCTTTTTTCCCTCTCATTTGGGAGAGGGAGGGGCCCATTGCCCTTGGCACATGGGAGGGTGAGGGAACACAGATGCCAATGAATTGGCTGCGGTATCCCCTCATCTTCCCGTCGCAAGGAAGAGCGACGGGCCCCTTCTTCTCCCAAGGGAGAAGAGAAGTAGGCACGTCACGTCCGGGAGGGGGCCGCATGATGCAGAACCATTCGACTTATGCCTCATGAATGACTATTTTATGAGGCGTAAACCATAGCGGCATCACCCATGACAAACCCCAAAAAATGGAACTGGCAGCAAGCGGATTGGCCTCACTTTCAATATGATCCCTCCAGGCTCAAGGCGCTGGAGGATGATTTTCTGCGATTGTCTGGATTGTTTCTTGGCGCCTATCTGCATATTGCGGAAGAAGAAAAACTTGATCTGACCATCGACCTCATGGCTGACGAAGCGCTCAAAACCTCTGAAATCGAGGGTGAAATCCTCAACCGCGACAGCGTGCAATCATCCATCCGCAGGCGGCTTGGCCTGAGCGCGGACCGGCGATCCGTGGCGCCAGCGGAGGCTGGCATCGCCGAGATGATGGTGGATATCTACCGCAACTTTGCGCGGCCTTTGAGCCATGACATGCTGTTTGGCTGGCACGGCATGATCATCAATGGCAGGCGCGATGTGGAGCGAATCGGGGCATACCGCACCCACGCCGAACCGATGCAGGTGGTGTCTGGCAGGCTTGATGCGCCGCTGGTGCATTTTGAAGCGCCGCCATCGCCGCGTGTGCCGCAAGACATGCAGCATTTCATTGACTGGTTCAACGCCACCGCGCCAGACGGGAAAACCCCGCTGCCGGCCCTGACGCGGGCCGGGATCGCGCATTTATACTTTGAAAGCATCCACCCTTTTGAAGATGGCAATGGGCGCATTGGGCGGGCGATCGCAGAAAAAGTGGTGGCGCAAGCCACGGGCAAGCCCGCCATGATCGCCTTGTCGCAGACCATCGTCACGGCCCGGAAACGCTATTACGACATGCTGGAGCAAAGCAATAAAGACAACCGCATTGATCATTGGCTGGCCTATTTCGCCGAAACTGTTTTGCAAGCGCAAAAAACCTGCCAGAGCCTGGTTGCGTTCATCATTCAGAAAACCAGGTTCCATGACCACTTCAAAGGCAGCTTCAATGATCGCCAGCAGAAGGTGATCGCCCGCGTGTTTCGCGAAGGTATCGAAGGCTTCAAGGGCGGCGTGAGCGCCGAAAACTACATCGCCATCACCCGCACATCACGCGCCACCGCCACCCGTGATCTCCAGGATTTGGTAAAAAAACAAGCCTTCACCAAATCGGGCACGGGCAAAGGCACCCGCTACAAGCTGAAGCTGGAGCGCGGTGGTGCCGGCCAAATTCAAGATGGGCTTTCCGAATCAGGAGCGACATGATGCAAAGGCCGGACCGGATTGAAGGTCACAAGGATTGGAAAATGGCGCCAGCAATCCACCCGGGGCGAATCCTGCGCCGGGAACTCACCGCCAGGGGCCTGAGCGCCAATCGGCTGGCGCTTGAACTCGGCGTGCCATCGGGCCGGGTCACCGATATCCTCAATGCCAAGCGCTCGGTGAGTGCTGACACAGCGCTGCGCCTTGCCCGCTATTTCGGCAACAGCGCCCAATTCTGGGTCAATCTGCAAAGCCAATACGACCTCGCGTCCGTCGAAAGGGAGCGCGGCGCTGAAATCATCAAGCGGGTGCATCCCGCCGATGCGGCTTGAGGATCAGCCGGAAGCCCCATCCAAGGCCCCTTTGAAAAGCGCGACATAACCACCAAGACTTGCGGCAAGTGTTTTCCTGGGAGCGCGGGCGTGCTCCCCGCCCTTGGTTCAAAGGGCGGGCGAGACGCCCGGCAGCAAGGCACCAACATGTCGGCCAATCGACTCACCTATAGTCGGGTGTCGCCTAAATCACGCCAATGCGCGCGAGATCGCTCAGGCGGATCAGGCCTGCCAGGCGGTTGTGTTTATCGAGCACAAACAGCGCCGTGATATGGGCCGCTTCCATCTCGCGGGTGGCAGCGGAGATGAGTTCGTCTTCGG
>JANOTU010000579.1:0-2779 GCA_031416515.1 Hyphomicrobiales bacterium | reverse complement strand
CACAATCACCTGCCAGTTGCGAACCGCCCCATCAAAGAAACAACTCCGGATGGTCGCATCGGAAGCCGCATCGCGGAAAATCCCCGCGCCGCGAATGGCCGCGGATTTGAGGCCAGCGCCCGCCAACAACTCCCGCCACTGCCCCGCTGATTCCTGGTGGCTCACATCAACGCTTTCGGCGTTGAACGACAGCGCGTGCGAGCGCAGTCCTGCCACCGTGATGAAAGCCCCTGCCCCCGTCGTGTCGATCTTCAAGAGCAGATCGCGTCCCTTCTGTGCCGTCATGGTGTCTCCTCTTCCGTTGCCGCGCGAAACTTCAAGGCCGCGCCGTAATTCTCGCCATTCTTCTCTTTCCGCACCGACCAGGAGGCCAGCCGCAGATTGACCAGCGCATGGCCGGTCAAACTCAGGCCCACATTGTCCAGCGCCGCCTCCACCTCGCTTGCAATCTGCTGCGCCAGTTTCCGGCTTCGTGAATTTGTGGCTACACTGATGGTGATGAGATGCTCATGGGCCTTGGCGTCCATGACACTCCAGTCGCGCGTCTCGCTGTCGCCAAAGCTCACAAATGAAGCATTGGCCCCGCGTGGGGTTTCCTCATGAATATGGGCGCCGCCCAGAAGCGCCGTCAGCGGCCCATGCGCCAACAACGCTGCCCGCATCGCCTCCTGCAGCGCCCAGGCCGGGTTCACAGCCGCAACTCCCGGTAGGGCCCAACCAGTGACGCCACCGTCAGCGGCGCATCAGAGGCACCCCGGTTCTCAAACCAATGCGCCACAAGCTGCAATATCGCCTGCCGCAGCGGTGCCGGCACGAGACCAAACCCCACAGTCACCGCAATCTCAATCCCGTTCAGTGTCTTCGTGGGCCTGGGACGCGCAAGCATCAACACCCGCCGCCCCGGCCCATCGACAATATAATCCGCCGGACTGACGACAACTCCCGCCCTCACTTCATCAACACTGATGATCGGCGCCAGCGGCAGCTGAACCACGCCGTCCTCCGGCCACAGGTCCAGAAACACCCTCCACCCCTGCGGCATCAGCGCCAGCCCGGTGCGCGCTTCCACCATCCTCGTCGCCACACTGATCAGTGAACTGATCAAAGCGTCCTCGTCGCCATGCCCCACCCGCAAATGCCCCTTGGCCTCGACAAGCGAAACCGGTTCCGCCAGCGGCGGATCAGTCAAAACAACACTCATGATTTTTCCTTCCGAGGGGGCCTTGGCCCAAAAGCCAACCCCCTGATCCTGCATCGTCACCCAATTGTGGAGAATAGCTGTTTATACCCAAACCAGCGTACGCTGTCAAGGACTATTTTCATTTATGGTAGTTATTATGCTATAAGTTCTAAATCCCTTCCCGGGAGTCTAATGTATGCACACATCTTTTCAACCACCCTACAAACTGGCGTGTTTCCTTTTTTCCCTCTCATTTGGGAGAGGGAGGGGCCCATTGCCCTTGCAATGGGAGGGTGAGGGAACACCGGAGCCAGTTAATCGAGCGCGGTATCCCCTCATCTTCCCGTCGCAAGGAAGAGCGACGGGCCCCTTCTTCTCCCAAGGGAGAAGAAAAGAAGGCAAATCAAGTCCGCAAAAAATGTGCGACTCCCCTGGCCCGGGAGCGCGGGGCCTCTCGCCCGCTCTTGAAAGGGCGGGCGGGAGGTCGTCGCCGCCAGCACTGGCGTGGGTTGCCACAGGCTGCTAAGCTGCGACGGCGAACGACTCTGAAAGAGTTCCATGGCTGCATACTTTGAATGACCCGCGTCTCCCCAGAATTGCGGCGGTTTGCCGGGTATGTCGTTGCTCATGAAACGATGGTCAATGATTTTCCTGCGGTGAAAATCCCGGCGGCCTGCATCGCCATGGAGAGGCTGCGGCCACATCTGGCGGCGCTGATGGGGGGCGTGGGCTTCAGCGCGTTCCTTACCCGGGCCCTGGCGCTCAGCATCACAGGCTTCCCATGGCTGCGCGAAATCACCGTCAATGCCGATGGCTCATTCAGGGGGTTCAACGAACTCGAAGCGCAAATAAAACCCGGAACCCTGATCGAAGGCTGTGTGGCTGTGTTCGCCAATTTGCTCGGCCTGCTTGAGGCCTTGATCGGAGAAGATTTAACCCTGCGCTTGGTGCGCGATGTCTGGCCGGAACTGCCTCCCGATGGATTGACTGTGAAGAAGGTGATCGCATGAAAAAACCTGTTGGCACTGCTGTGAACAAAGCGCCGGAAAATTCCGCGCGCCCGCCGGCCAAGGTCACGATCCGCAAACTGCCCACGGGCGTGCGCGGCCTCGACGATATCCTCGGCGGCGGCATTCCGGAATATTCCTTCAACATCATCGCCGGCCCGCCCGGCGGCGGCAAAACCACGCTGGCCCACCAGATCGTCTTCGCCAACGCCACGGAACAGAACCCGGCGATCTATTTCACCGTGCTGGGCGAACCCGCCCTGAAAATGCTGCGCTACCAGCAGCAATATTCCTTCTTTGACCTCGCAAAGATGGGCAAGGCGGTGCGCTTCATCAACCTCACCGACGTGGTGCTGGGAAAGAATCTGGACGCGGTGCTGGCGGAAATCGTCGCCCAGGTCACAGCCCTCAATCCCGGCATCGTCGTCGTCGATTCCTTCCGCACCGTGGTGCGCAAGGCCTACGCGACGGCCGGTGAACTGGAGATGCAGTCGTTCATCCAGCGCCTCGCCCAGTTTCTCACCAGCTGGGAGGCGACGACGTTTCTGGTCGGCGAATATGTCCAGGAAGAAATGCGCGACAATCCGATCTT
>JANOTU010000578.1:0-2001 GCA_031416515.1 Hyphomicrobiales bacterium | reverse complement strand
AGGTTGTGAAACCAACCCCAATCCATTCCAATACTCGTCATGGATAAAGGTGGCTTTTTGCAACCTCCATTGGACACTCAGCAGGTTCGCTTTCGAAGAGCGATCGTGCGCTTGTTGGGCCATGGCAACCCTTGTCATGGTGAGATCGGCAAACAGACAACCTGGAAAACGCAATCATGGCAAACCTCAGAGACGCAAAGCATTGGATCGGCGGCGAGTGGAGCACCGCGGGCACCAAACGCGAGAGCATCAACCCCGCTACTGGCGATGTCATCGGCCACTACGCCGACGGCAATGCTGAAACCGCCCAGGCCGCGATCGACGCCGCGCAGACTGCCTTCGAAACCGGCCACTGGCGCGATGACCCCTTCATGCGCGCCACTGCGCTGTGCCGCCTGGCTGACGCGTACGAAGCACGAATCGGCGAGATCGTCGAGACGCTGGCCACCGAGAACGGCAAGATGAAATACGAAGCCGGCTTCGAAGCGCATTTCATCGCGCGTGCTTTGCGTTTCGCCGCTGGTTTGGCCATGCACAACTTCGGCCGCGTGGCGGAAATCCAGCCCGGCGTGCAATCCATGTCGATCCGCGAGCCGGTGGGCGTGGCGGGCCTGATCATTCCATGGAACTCGCCGGCCTACCTGTCGATCCGCGCTCTGGCACCGGCGCTGGCTGCGGGCTGCACCGCTGCCATCAAGATGCCCCACCTGGCCGCGCAGACCGCCCAGCTGATGAGCGAAATCATCGCCTCGGTGAAGGAAATCCCGAAGGGCGTGGTCAACATCTTCTCCGAGTCGGGCGCCGAAGGCGCGAAGCTGCTGGTCTCGTCGACGCAAGTGAAGGTGGTCAGCTACACAGGCAGCACGGCCACCGGCCGCGCCATCGCCAAGGCGGCCGCCGGCACGTTCAAGCGCGTGGGCCTGGAGCTGGGCGGCAAGACGCCGCACCTGATTTTCGAAGACGCAGACGTGGACGCCCTGCTGCCCGTGCTGGAGAAGTCTTGCACCGTGTTTGCAGGCCAGTTCTGCATGACCGGCAGCCGCATCCTGGTCCACCGCAGCAAGGCTGACGCCGTGCGCAAGGGCCTGGCCGCTCGCCTCGAAGCCGTGCGCCCAGGTCCAGCCTCGAGCCCCGATAGCAACATGGGCCCTTTGATCGACAAAGCGGCAGTTGCCCGTGTGAACGCTTGCGTGGACGCGGCCATCGCGGCCGGCGCGAAGTCGATCCTGCGCGGTGGTCCCTCAAAGGATCCGAAGCTGGCGGGCGGCGCGTTCTACCACCCGACCTTGCTCGAAGTGACGGACAGCACCTTGCCCATCGTTCGCGAGGAAACCTTTGGCCCCGTGCAAACACTGCAAGTGTTCGACACCGAGGAAGAAGCGATCCGCATGGCCAATGACAGCGAGTACGGCCTGAGCGCTTGCGTGTGGAGCCGTGACATCGACCGCCCCATCCGCGTGGCGCGCAAGCTGCAAGCCGGCCAGGTCTCGATCAACAGCTGGGCCAACCTGGCGGTTGAATTCGAAGAAGGTGGCTTCAAGGCCAGCGGCGCTGGCCGCCTGTGCGGTACGGCTTCGCTCGACGACTTCCTCGAGTACAAGCAGATCACCCAGAACTTCGTACCCCCGGTTCACCACTGAGGCACGGCCACACCGCGGGTGCAAGCCTGCGGTCGTCAGCAGGCAGGCTCGCCTGCTGCAAAGAACAAAGCGTTCGGTCTCTCGCGAGACCGAACGCATTTTTTCAGATCAGTGCCCGCCCGCGGGTGTTCAGCCTGGCCCAGCTGCTCGGGGTCGAGCAGCTGGGCCAGGCGCTCGCGGCCGAGGTCGTTTTGTTCATCGGCCACATCAAGAATCAGCCGCCCTTGCTTGTATGTCATGTCGCCGCTGGAGTTCATGCAGCGGCTGGTTGCGCTCTGCGACCGCACCCACCAGTGACTGCTTCACGCCTGTCAATCTCGGCAATCAGATGCCCGGTCTGGGTCGGATGCTGACACCCGAG